>NZ_JAUBTV010000005.1:70725-173812 GCF_036705145.1 Microcoleus sp. B5-D4
GGTGGGCCGAAGAGCCCGCCACAGGCAAGATGCCTGTGCCACAACAAACTCTTGTGGGGTGGGCCGAAGAGCCCGCCACAGGCAAGATGCCTGTGCCACAACAAACTCTTGTGGGGTGGGCCGAAGAGCCCGCCCCCAAACTTCAAAACTAAATCCAGCAAAGCCTACTCTGGTTCGACCCAGCGATCGTCCGATTTAATCAAGTCTATCAATTCTGCCACGCCTCGGTCTTCCGGCACCTTCTTAATTTCTTCCCGGCCCCGGTACAGCGAGATATAACCCGGTTGCTTCCCGACATAGCCGTAGTCAGCATCAGCCATTTCTCCCGGCCCATTGACAATACAGCCCATTACTGCTATATCCAAACCGGTGAGATGCTTGGTCGCCTCTCTCACTTTGTGTAACACTTCCTCTAAATTAAACAAAGTGCGACCGCAGGAAGGACAAGCCACATACTCAACCATCGTTTTCCGCAGTCCCAAGGCTTGCAGAATGCTGTAGCAAACGGGAATCTCCTTTTCTGGGGCCTCTGTCAGCGAGACGCGGATGGTGTCGCCGATACCGTCAGCTAACAAGGGTGCCAGGCCTGCGGTGGATTTGATGCGGCCGTATTCGCCGTCTCCTGCTTCCGTGACGCCGAGATGTAGGGGGTAATCCATGCCGAGTTCGTCCATCCGGTGCACCATCAAGCGGTAAGCAGCAACCATCACGGGTGCACGGGACGCTTTCAGGGAAAGTACGATATTTCGGAAGTCTAGGGATTCGCAAATTTTGATGAATTCCAGGGCTGATTCTACCATGCCTTCGGGCGTATCGCCGTAGGTAAACAGCATCCTTTCGGCGAGGGAACCGTGATTAACACCGATTCGCAAAGCTTTGCCTTGGTCGCGCAGGGAAATCACCAGAGGTTCCAGGGTTTCGCGGATTTTTTCGCCAATTTCCGCGAATTCGGCGTCGGTGTATTCGGTTCTGTCGGCTTTCGGCTTCTCGAACACGTAAAGTCCGGGATTGATTCTCACTTTGTCTACGTGTTTGGCCACTTCCAGGGCAATTTTCATGCCGTTGTGGTGGACATCGGCGACAAGGGGCACGGGTTGGTATGTGGCGTGCAGTTTTTGCTTGATTTCGGCTAAAGCTTTGGCGTGGGCCATGCTGGGCACGGTGACGCGGACGATTTCGCAGCCAATCTCGTGCAAGCGCCGAATTCCGGCGACTGAACCGTCGATGTCGAGGGTGTCTTCGTTAATCATCGACTGTACGACGACGGGGTAGCCGCCGCCGATGGTGACGCTACCGACTTTGACTGGCCGGGTTTTGCGGCGTTTGATGGTGGTGTCGAAGGTTGGTTCGGTGGTGGGGGTTTTAGTGGGGTTCGGCAGAGTTTGCATAACTGGTTGCTAGAGTTTTGTTACTAAGGTCTATAAAAATGTGTCTGCTGTTTTTCAGGTTGCCATAGAAAGGGTCTGTTTGGACAAACAGGTTTTACGATTTATGATTCTTAATGAGATTGCTGCGAATTTGTCGATCGAATTATGTCGGAAAAGGGCGATCGAACTAAAAGCCAACCATCACCGGGAAGGCGAACTGAAGTTGGGCCCGTGGAACTAAACCCAACCTAAAAAATACAGTTAAAATACAGGCTAGACCGAGATAAAAATTAATATTGGTTGGCGGTGAGGAGAATGGTTTGGACACCGGGGCAGCGGTTAAATGGCGATCGGTATATTATTGAGCGCAAGATAGACAAGGGCGAGGGCGGCTTTGGGGCCACGTACCTAGCACAGAAGGCGCAAAACAGGCAGCGGGTTGTCATCAAAACGCTGAAAGATGAATTATTGAGAGATCCAAATTTTGCCTGGTTTCGGGACAAATTCCTGGAGGAGGCGGTAAAGCTATCTGTGTGCAGGCATCCCAATATTGTAGAAATAGAAAACTACTTCATTCACGATAATTTGCCTTGCATTTCGATGGAATATGTGGCAGGAGAAGATTTGTGGAAATGGGTGGGAGGGCGCGGTTTTATGTCAGAAAAAGAAGCTTTAAACTACATCCGCAAAGTGGGAGAAGCCGTAATAGTAGTTCACGAAAAAGGTTTACTACATCGGGATATCAAGCCACAAAACATTATGGTGCGTGACAATCAAGATGCAGTTTTGATTGACTTTGGTTTGGCGCGGGGTTTTATTCCAGATCGCACTCAGCAAATGACTTTTGGATTAACACATGGTTTTGCGCCTCCCGAACAGTACGGGGAAATTGGCAGATTTGCTGAGTACACAGATGTTTATGCTCTGGCGGCAACGCTATACTATCTGCTAACGAGAACACCACCAACTGCTGCATTTATGAGGGCTTTAAATCATCCTTTAAAGCCGCCGTTTCAGATTAATCGTAATATTAGCGATGCGGTGCATCGGGCAATTATGAAAGGGATGGAAATGAATGAGACAAAGCGCCCTCAGTCGGTTCAAAAATGGTTGGCTATGCTTCCCCAACCTACCCTTGGTAATTGGTGGCAAATAGGGGGTGTTTCGCCAACGATTCCTAGCCCGCAGCCACCGCCACAACCTGTAAATTTGATTTCAGCAATAGGAGTCGATTATCGTCAACTCGATCGGCTGTTGGCTAGCGGAAAGTGGAAAGAGGCGGATCAGGAAACGGGGAATAAGATCCTGGAAGCAGCAGGGAGAAAAGAGAATGAGAGGCTGAGATTTGAAGATAGCGATCGAGTCCCCTGTGAAGACTTAGGAATGAAGATTTAATAACATCAGCGATGTATAATAAATAAATGAGTGAATATGAATAGGTTTATGTTTCGGTAGAGATGCCAAATATTATACCTACTTGGTTCTTCTTATGTCGCCCATAATTTTTTGATTTAAATCATTTCTTACTAACTTAATTTATGTGTTACTCAGACGAAATTACTGATTTAATGCGAAAACATCATCAGTCTTTATCTGAAAAAGATCAAAGAAAATATGCAGCGATAGAAGCCGTAAAACTTGGTCGTGGTGGAATTATTTACATAGCCCGAGTTTTGGGAGTAGACAGGAATACAATAGCCAAGGGAATTAAGGAATTAAAAAATGAATCAGACACTACTTTTAATCAACAGAGAATTCGCCGACGTGGAGGAGGAAGAAAAACTAGGGAGTCTGAGATACCTGATTTAAATGAGCGTTTTTTAGAAGTCTTAAAAAACTACACAGCCGGAGATCCAATGTCGGAAAAAATTAAATGGACAAATCTTACCCAGCAACAAATAGTTGAAGGTCTGAAGGCTCAGGAAACAATAGTCAGTACAACAGTTGTTAAGAAACTGTTAAAAAAACATGGATATGTGAAACGTCAAGCTCAAAAAAAACAAACAACCGGAGTAACAAAGAATCGTAATGAACAATTTAAAAATCTGGCAAGAATTACGGCAGAGTATGAGTTAAAGGGAAATCCAATTGTTAGTATGGACACGAAAAAGAAGGAATTTATTGGAAATTTATATCGAGCAGGAAGTCTATATACTACGGAAGCTATTACGACATTTGACCATGATTTTTGGAGTTTGGCTGACGGAAAAGTAGTACCTCATGGAATTTATGATCTGCAACATAACCGAGGATATTTAAACCTGGGAATCAGTAAAGACACGAGCGAATTTGCTTGTGAATCGATTAAATTATGGTGGGTTAATTACGGAAAATTTATCTACCCTCAAGCCGATTCAATTTTGATAAAATGCGATGGCGGTGGCAGTAATAATTCTAATCATCATATCTTTAAATCGGATTTACAAAAATTAGTTGATGAGCTAGGAATAGAGATTAGAATCGCACACTATCCTCCCTATACATCGAAGTATAATCCGATTGAACATCGTTTGTTTCCTCACGTAACCAGAGCCTGTCAAGGAGTAATTTTTACCAGTCTTGAGTTAGTGAAAAAACTCATGGCAAAAACTCATACTAAAACCGGGCTTTCTGTGGTAGTAAATGTGAGCGATAAAATTTATGAAACTGGTCGAAAAGTAGCTAAGGGATTTAAAGAAACAATGAAAATTATTTTTGATGAATATCTACCAAAATGGAATTATCGTGCAGTTCCGACTATTTAGCAGACGCTAAAGTTATTAAATTTTCATTCCTAGACTTGAACCTGTTGAGGGTTCTGAACAAGGAGGAACCCGTCCTGTTATCATCGTTAGTCGAGCTACAATCAATACATATAGCCCTGTAGTTTTGGCTATTCCCTGCACTACTTATCAAACTGGTAAACGAGTTTATCCCACTCAGGTATTAATTAAAGCTCCCGACGGTGGATTAACCAATGATTCTATCGCTATGGCAGATCAAGTACGGGTATGATCTAAATCTCGTTTATTGAGTTTACGAGGAATGCTTAGTGATCAAGCAATACTTCTGCTGAATCAAGCTCTATTAATTGCGTTGGATTTGCCTGGTCAAGTTTAATTGCACTTGAGGAAGAGATGGGCGATCGCACGAGCGAAATTTCAGACTATCTGGTATAATCAAACAGCCAGCTCTAATAATTTTCAATAGCTATGAACTATGAAAACTCAAGAACTTCGCCAGAATCTTAAGCAATCCATAGATCGCTTATCTCCTGAACGGCTGATAGTTGTGGCTGATTTCTTAGCTTATTTATCAGAACGTGAAAGCAATGAAGCTACGGTGGAATTATTAAAAATTCCCGGTTTTCTTGAAGTATTTAATAAAGCCAAAAAAGATGTAGCAGCAGGTAAGGTGACGACCGTTGAGCAACTCAAACGAAAATACTGATGAAAGTCTAAAGTTTTATTCAGTCGTTCTTAGCTTTGATGCTCAGGAGTTTTTTGAAGAAGCATCAGCTTCTTTACAACGCAAGCTAGATAGATGTTTTGAGATGTTGAAAACTGACCCTCGCAGTCATCCAAATATTAAGCAACTCAAAGGCGAATTAGCTGGATACTATCGCTATCGCGTTGGAGATTATCGGGTTGTTTATGACATTGATGATGAGCAAAAGCGTGTGGTTGTGACTGTTATTGCTCATCGTCGTGAAGTGTATTAGGGGGCACTTGGGGAAGAAACGGGCGATCGAACTTTGAGAATAAAAGGGCGATCGCTTTTCCCATAATTTTAAATTGAGATATAATAGATAGCAAGCAAAAAAATCAACGAAATTTAGTGTAAGTTAAGATAGCCTATGTTGACTCTTGAACAGATAGAAAATGCGATTCTCCAACTTCCGCCCAACAAGATTGGAGAGTTGTTAGAGTGGTTTATAAATTTGGATTACCAACGATGGGATGTTCAGTTAGAGAAAGATATTGCTGAGGGTAAACTAGATGCTTTAGCAGCAGAGGCGATCGCAGATTTTGAGAGTGGTAACTATCGAGAGATTTAATGCACTACACTACTCGAAAATTTTGGGATTGTTACAATGCTTTGCCATCAAATGTACAAGCTACAGCAGATCAGTGTTATGAGTTGCTGAAGGCAGATCCGTCTCATCCTTCTTTGCATTTTAAGAAGGTTGGTAATTATTGGTCTGTAAGGGCCGGACAAGCTTATCGGGCGTTGGGTATTGAAATTAAAACAGGTATTTTGTGGTTTTGGATTGGTACTCACGCAGAGTACGATCGGCTGATAGGAAAATAAGGGCGATCGCGCTTTGGGAAAATAAGGGCGATCGTACTTTTGGAAGATAAGGGCGATCGCACTTCGGGAAGATAAGGGCGATCGCTTTCGATTTCACCTTCATCCAGAAATATTAAGGGGTCTTTAGTCTGACCGATGGGATACCATAGTTCACTAGCAGGTAGTCTCTATCCACGACTTCATAATTCCGTAAAATTACTTATTGACAATTAGTTAACTTCAGTGTTACCTTAATAATGAAAATTAAACAATTAATTATATGGGTAAAACATTTATTTTGACTTTTGTAACCCTGGCAGCCACTTGGCTAGCTTTTTTTCTTTTTGGATCAATGACTGGGTTTTCTCTAGGTTTCTGGGGGATATGAGCAAAAAACTATCTTATGTTGGAGTAGCTATTGTATGGATTGCTTTATTGTGGTTGCTTCCGCTTGGTCAAGCCCAAGCTGCTCCTAGCATAGTAAGAAAAACAACTGAATCAATAAGAAGTGAAACTAGGTTCCAAGAAACTTTAGGGCCCCGCCAAAGTGAAAAATTATATAGGGGAGTTGACAAAAAAAGTAATGATAAATATCCTAAAGTAGAATATTATGATACTCATTTTGAATCTTACGATCCTGATATAATGAAAGATGCTTATTTTAGAGGTGAAAGATTAGGTTATAAAATAGGAAAAACTTTGAGAGAACTAACAATAGAAAAAAAATAGTGTATTTTTATGATATTGACATTCACCCAAGCTGATATTGTTAACATATTGCTATTCTTTTTAGCTTCAATAGGATCTTCTATTTATGTTATCAAAAATCCCAAGGTTAATTTTCTTGATTTTAACAAAGAGCCAAATCTTTTAGATAATTCAGTGAATCAAGAAGAAAACTCTGACCAAGAAAACAGCAGTTCAGAAATTTTAGAAGTTGCAGAAAAGCAACATATTAATACTACTAACCAGTCAGATCAAGAAATATCCAAGATATCACTAGAGACAATTCTTAAAAAGGCATTACCAGTATTTTTCTCTTTCGTGGTAATATATCTCTTGTATAAATTTTTTTCCGCCTATCCTCTAACTGATTTTTTATTCTCTCTCTAAACTCTCTGATTGCCGAGTTCACTAGCTCAACTCCCTTGTCAGCTTAATAATAGGGTTGAAGTTGAGGGTGAGGGTAGTCATAGCAATATTTTATCCTTACTTCAACTACGCAAACATCAATCTACCTTTCGGTTGAGGGACAATTCGCCCTAATTCCTGAGCAGTCTCAATCCACTCCTGGGGATCGCTTGGAAATCGCTTTTTATTCGATGCAATAGAACAGGAAAAGATAACTTTGTTTAGTTTGAATTCAGTGGTGAAACAGTATGTAAAAACTCAGTCTTCTTAGTCCGCGCAGGCGGACTTTGTTCGTGTAGTTGCGGTTTCAACCGCCGTCTTTATTCGATCGAATAAATTCGATCGTATTTCATAAAGCGGGTAACAAACCCAGAATTAATTTAAGTGCGATCGCACCCATTCCCGAAACTCTCTAAGTCTCGCATTCTCTCCCTTTTCTGAGTCTAGGTGCATAAACTGTGCGAGTTCTTTGACAGGAAACGAGCCAAATGCCAAACTGGTTTCCGATTCGACATAACTCGTATCATTTAAAATATTAATTATTAGTTTCCCCTTCTTCCAAACCCAAACCTCCGGCACTTTAAGTTCCGCATAAACCGCCATTTTATGGATAGATGAGCTAGTCAAATCAATTTCCACAGCTAAGTCGGGCGGCGGGTCATTTTTGAGATCGATAGTTAACTTTCCCCGCATTAAAGCTTCATTTTGGATATAAAAACATTCATCAGCTTCGTTGCCCGCTTTTTTCGGTTCCGAACGCCAAGTAGATGATTTTAATCCGAGAATTTCAATCCCAATTTCCTCAGAAAGCGCTACAATTAATCGTCCGAGAGTCCAGCTATACCTCTCATGTTCTGGTAAAGGTACCATTAGTTCTAAAGTCCCTTGGTAGTAAGTCATGCGCGGCGTTGAACGTTCCGCAAATATTTCTAACAAGTGTTCGTAGGTTTCCCAACTGATATCATGTAAAACCAGGTGAGAACCTGCAAGCTCTTCTTTACTGTACGCCAGGGTTTGAACCATTGCAAATACTCCACGAGAACTTTAACTCTATTTTACTCTATTGAACATTGGACAGGTGCGATTCCCTGCAGGATAGCTTCGCACGCGCGTACATTACCAGATTGATTCAAGATTCAAAATAAATCCGGGGAGAACATCTTCACCTGATACATTTGCTGGAGATTCTAGCACTTCAACTTCTTGATTCAGACGGTAAATTTCTACTTGCCGCGATTTGCGATTAATTAACCAACCTAAAACAGCACCGTTATCTCGATATTCTTTCATCTTATCCTGAGTTTCTTTCAAACTATCGCTGGGAGACATTAACTCAACGACAAAATCAGGACAAAGGGGGGGAAATTTCTTTTGTTGTTCAGAAGTTAGTGCATTCCAGCGTTCTAATTTTACCCAAGAAGCGTCAGGAGAGCGATCGGCCCCATTGGGAAGTTTGAATCCGGTTGAGGAATCAAACACTTTACCCAATTTATGTGACTCATTCCAAATCCAAATCTGTGCTGTTAATCCTGCATTGCTGTTTCCCGTCTCTCCTCCTGCTGGTGACATGATAATTAATTCTCCTTTCGCTGTGCGTTCCAATCTAATATTTTCATTCTCCTGACAGAGTTGAAAAAACTGATCGTCTGTTAGCTTAATAATTGGATTGAGGTTGAGGGTGAGGGTAGTCATAGCGGTATTTTATCGTGGCTAAACGACCTTTATTAAGGATTGTAGCATATTGAGTGAGTTGTGAGGGCGATCGCTTCCTACTCATCAAAACCCTCCCAAAAATATAAGGACACAGCAATGCTGTGTCCCTACAGATTAAAGGCGAGCGTCCGAAATTAGGAGGTTTATTCTACTCCCTCAATCCGGTCTTCCACCTCCTGATACAACTCACGCAAGCGATCCAAATTGTTCTCCGAAGTCTCCCAATAACCCCGGCCATTCACCTCAAGCAAAGTGCTGACAATCTTGCGGAAAGAATGAGGATTTAAGTTAAGCAAACGCTTCTGCATCTCCTCATCTTGGATAAACGTAGTGTTGACATCCTCATACACCCAATTATCCACAGCGCCCGCCGTCGCACTCCATCCAGTCGTATTCACCAGACGCTTAGAAATCTCCCGCACGCCTTCATAACCGTGCGACAACATCCCCTCGTACCACTTCGGATTCAGCAGCTTAGTCCGCGAATCTAAACGCACGGTTTCTGATAGCGTCCGCACCTGCGCGTTGGCTGTGGTTGTATCAGCAACAAAGGATGCCGGTTTCTTCCCATCTGCGCGCAAACTGCCGATCAATTTAGTCGGATCGGAGTCGAAATAGTGCGACACGTCGGTTAGGGAAATCTCAGCAGAATCCAAGTTTTGGAAGGTGACTTCCGCAGTTTTTAAGGATGATTCAAAAATCTGCCGATCTTGTTCCATTGTTCCGGGATTGTCGGAAGAAAAGGCGAAGGATTTGCGAGTTAAGTACATTTCCTGCAACTCGGCTTCGCTTTCCCAAGTGCTGTTTTCTACCGCCAAGTTGACGTTAGATGAATAGGAACCAGAAGCATTGGAAAAGACGCGGGTTGCTGCTTGGCGCAGGTTGATTCCCATTTCTTCCGCTTGCTTTAGGGCGTGTTTGCGGACGAAGTTCATCTCTAACGGTTCGTCGGCTTCCGCTGCCATTTTCACGGCTTTATCTAACAAGTTCATTTGGTTGATGAACAAGTCGCGGAATACGCCAGAACAGTTAATTACTACGTCGATCCGAGGGCGTCCCAACTCTTCTAAAGAAAGCAATTCGAGTTTGTTTACCCGGCCCAAAGCGTCGGGAACTGGCTTCACTCCCACCATCCACATTACTTGCGCGAGGGATTCGCCGTAAGTCTTGATGTTGTCGGTTCCCCACAGCACAACGGCGATCGTTTCTGGGTAATTTCCGCCGTTATCAACGCGCTGTCTTTCTAACAGCCGATCGACTACAACCTTAGCAGACTTGATCGCCCCCGTGGTAGGGATTGACTGCGGGTCCAAAGCGTGCATATTCTTCCCAGTCGGCAAAACATCCGGGTTGCGAATCGGATCGCCGCCTGGGCCTGGGATAATGTATTCGCCCTCTAGGGCGCGCAATAATGCGCCCAATTCGTTATCGGCGCAAACTTGTTCCAAGCAGAATTCTAGATACTCAAACAGCGGTTTAATCAGTTCTGGATCGACCTTTTTGTAACCCGCTGCGTGCAAGGCTTCAATCCAAGGTGTTTTCTTGCCCATGTTGAAGAAATTTAACTTGGAAACCAGGGAAACTCGACCCTCAGCATCGGTTTGTTCCTTCACCAAAGCGCCAACAGCATCCCGACAGGCTAAGGTGATGTTTTGTAACAATTCAACATCTGCTAAAATGCCTTTGTCGTTGTTGGTGTAGATCTCGTCAATATTGCGATCGAGACTTTGAGCAATAATCCGCGACAAACTGATTAATCCGTCTTCTTCCCGGTCTAAATTGGCAATGTTAACCAAAGTTGCGATCGCCTCTTCAGCAGTCGGTGGCTTACCGATCACGTGCAAACCGCAAGGTAACAACCGCGACTCAATCTCCATCAACTTGCGGTAAACCAAGCCAACTAAATTATCCCGTTCCTCGGCAGTCATATCCGCAGCAACCCCTCGTTCTTGTTCGGGAGGTAAGGCGATATCCTTATCCAAATTCACCAAACGGCATTTTTCGACGATCGCATCCACAATCGGCACACCCCGCCCAGTCTCTTTCAAAGTTTGATAAGAAGCAATTAACTCGCTGAGTTCCTGCAAACCTTTGTACAACCCAGCATTTTCAGCCGGAGGAGTCAGATAACTGATTGTTTCAGCATAACTGCGGCGCTTAGCAATTGTTGCCTCACTAGGATTATTGGCGGCGTAATAATAGAGGTTAGGAATCTTGCCGATCAAACTGTCAGGATAACAATCGACAGACATTCCCATCTGCTTACCGGGCATGAATTCTAGCGAACCATGAGTGCCAAAGTGCAGCACCGCATCCGCACCCCAAATGCGCTCCAAATATGTATAGTAAGCAGCAAAACCGTGGTGCGGGCTAGCAGAACGAGAGAATAACAACCGCATCGGATCGCCTTCGTATCCAAAAGTAGGTTGCACTCCGATAAACACATTGCCAAAATGTTTGCCAAAAATCAGCAAATTTTGTCCGTCGCTGTTCAAATGTCCCGGAGGCGGCCCCCAATTTTCTTGCAACCGTTCCGAGTAAGGAGTGAATTCTTCGTATTCAGCTACGGACATCCGGTAAGCAATATTTAATTCGGGACTTTGGTATTGGGCTGTTGCGTCATGGATGACTTCTTGCATCAGTTTTTCGGCGGAATCCGGCAATTCTGGCAAGTCGTAACCATTACCTTTTAAGGCTTTCAATACTTCGTAAATCGAGCCGAAAACGTCCAAGTAAGCTGCTGTTCCGACGTTGCCTTTATCAGGAGGAAAACTGAAAACTGTGATCGCAACTTTCTTATCTAATTTTGGTTTGCGGCGCAGCATTGCCCATTTCATGGCGCGCTGGGAAATGGCTTCAATTCGATCTTGCAGGGCGATCGCCTTTCCAGTTGCGCCATCACGTCCCGACACAATAATCGGTTCGATCGCACCATCCAACTCAGGAATCGCAACTTGCAACGCAACTTGAATCGGGTGCAAGCCTAAATCGCTATCTTCCCATTCTTCCGTCGTTTGGAAAACCAGCGGCAAAGCCACCATGTAAGGGCAATTTAACTTTTTCAAAGATTCGATCGCCTTCGGGTGATCTTGTTTCGCCGGGCCGCCCACCAAAGCAAAACCAGTCAGAGAAACCACCGCATCAACAATCGGCAGAGGTGTAACACCTTTTGCCCCGACTTCCAAGAAAAAAGTCTCCACAGGTTTCGAGAAGTCCAAACCGCCGGCAAAAATCGGCACAACCCGCGCGCCCATTGCCTCCAATTCCTGCACCATTGCTACATAGTGCGCGTCATCTCCCGTGACTAAGTGAGTGCGTTGCAACACTAAACCAATGCAGGGTGCGAGGGGATCTTTGAGATCCGCAGAAATATCTGTACGGGCATTAAACCAGGTCAGATATGCTTTTACATCTTCAAACATCGACGATGCCAAAGGATGCCAAATTCCCATGTCTGGGTAGACAACAGGTTCTTGGAAAGTCGGCTGTGACTGGCCTTTGAAGACATATTTATGTGACAGCATCAGCAAGAAGTTTTCCAAGTTTTCTTGGGAACCTCCCAGCCAATACTGGAAACTCAGCATGAAGTTGCGGGCATCTTGGGCTTTGTCGATGGGCAAATATTTCAGCACTTTCGGCAAAGTTTGCAGCAGTTTCAGCATTCCGTCTTGGAAGGAACTCCCGGATTTTTCCTTCCGTTTTTTCATGAATTCGCCGATCGCACTTTTGCTTTGTCCCAACTGTGCCATCGAGAAACTGCCCATTTTATTGAGTCGCATCACCCCTGGCATCGACGGGAAGACGACGGCGACATCCAAGCTGTCGCGCAGCGGTTCAACTGCCGCTACCACTTTTTCTGCCAAATCTTCGATGAAAATTAGAGAAGCAATAAATACATTGGCATCCGCCACATCCCGCTTGAAGGCCTCGTAATTTTCCGGGCTGCGGAGTTCCTCGATCAGGTAGCCGCTGATTTCTATTGCCAGATTCGGATTTTTCTGGTTTATCGATCGAACCGCTGCCGACAGGGCGCTTTGATACTGCGGTTCCAGTACGACATAGACCACCTTCATGAGCGATCGCCCCTGCAAGTTTTCCGGCACGACGTGGCGAATGGTGGGCTTGACGTGAGTGAACATCCGGTTAGGCTCCTTTAAGATGCTGTTTTCGGGAATCGGGAATTTTTTTATCCCATAAGCATTTTTACCAGAAAACGCTTGCCATTAGGCGATTTGAGCCTGCACATGACACAATTCGACAAATTTAGGTCAAATTTTCGTTACATTTTTTTATAAATTCCTTGAGCAAATACTCCATTTTTTATTTACAAAAATTTACTTGACATTATAGCTTTAATGTGTATAGGATTAATTAGTAGGATAAAAATAATTAAAAATTAACCAACGATTGAGAAAGAAATCCTGAAAAAAGTTCCAAGTTTTGTAGAATAGATCGAACTTGCGATCGCTCAATTAACTGAGGAAAAAAAAGCATAAATTCGGCAGAATCGAGCATTATATAATTGCTGAGTTCGCAAAATAGATATGTTCCCAGTAATTTAAAACCCTTTCATAACGTCTGTTTTGTGTAAATTCCTGATCGGCGATCGAGTTCATGGAAAGCTAATTGCTATCAACTCTCAAACTCATCAAAACTTTAGGGGGAAAACATGGCTAACTACGCAGTTTTCGACGAACAATTTTACCTTGCCTCATATCCTTGGATCAAACCAGCCATTGATGCCGGAGTCATCAAATCAGGACTAGAACACTTTCAAAAATTCGGTCAAGCCAGCGGTCTAACCAAAGTATCGCGTTATTTTGACGAAAATACTTACCTGACTGTCAACACAGACCTCAGACCGTTCGTCCGCACTATCAATCCAAACGCGCCGTTTGCGAGTGGGCTCGATCACTTGATTCAGTTCGGTTACGAAGAAGGACAGCGCCGCAGCGCAGTATCGCCAGAGTACAGCGAAGATTTTTATTTAGCAAATAACTCAGAGTTGCGATCGTTTGTCGGCCCCAATGCACCTTTCAAATCGGGATACCAGCATTTCATTCAATTCGGCTCAAAAGAAGGTCGTTTTGGAACTTCATTTTTTGAACCGGAATACTTAAGAGAAAACCCCGACATTGTGCCGTTTATAAACTCTGGAGCCCTGAGAACTGGTCGGGATCACTACTTCAATTTCGGGAAAAATGAGCCAAGCCGCGACGCAACTTTTGTTGGTAGCCGCAGCACCGATATTCTCACTGGTGTTGGTGTGGGGAATACCGAACTGATTGGAGTGGAAGTAGGTATCGATCCCAGGGGCAACCGGCAGTATGAAAGCTTTGGCACCAATGAATTCGATGTCCTGATTGGCAGTCCGGGAGCTGATAGATTCGTACTGGGAGTTCCTGCTACAGCCGGGAATGTCACCCCGACACCGCTGTATTTGGGTAACGGTCAAGCTACGATTCGCAACTTCGACATACAAAGCGATTTTATCCAACTGCAAGGAACTTCTTTAAACGGCTACAGCCTGACTCCCATTGGCAATAATTTGTCAATCCAGCGTTTTGGAGATGTGCTCGGCGTGATTGAAGGAGGAGCAACCTTGGGTTTAACTTTCCAAGAATCTAACGGTAATGGTACTTTCTTGATTGGTTAGTCATTGGTCATTGGTCATTAGTCATTGGTCATTAGTCATTAGTCATTAGTCATTAGTCATTAGCTAATGCTGATGATTAATGATTTTTTATTGGTGGTGGGCGATGGTTCTATAAAAAAGATCGCACTTTACATTCTTAAAGAAGCAACCATGAATTACGATATCTTTGACGAACAATACTACCTTTCGCAATATCCGTGGCTGAAACCAGCCATTGATGCAGGAATCATCACATCTGGAAGAGAACACTTTGAAAAATTTGGTCAAGCCGCCGGTCTCACCAAAATATCCCGGTATTTTGACGAAGAAACTTACCTTGAGGGAAATCCAGAGCTTAAACCCTTTGTCCGCACAGTCAACCCAAACGCGCCTTTTGCTACAGGACTAGACCACTTTATCCAATATGGTTACGAAGAGGGTCGCACTCGCGTATCGCCTGACTACGACGAAGCATTTTACTTAAAAAGATATCCCGTACTGGCTCCGTTTGTAGAGAACGGAACTTTTAAATCAGGATTTGAGCACTTTGTCAAATTCGGATCGAAAGAAGGTCTTTATGCGAACACCTTTTTTGAAGAACAATACTTGCTAGACAACCCGCCTGTAGCAGCAGCAGTTAAGGCGGGAGATTTTCAAACGGGCGGAGAACACTACCGAAAATTCGGGCAATTTGAACCCGATCGCACTGCGACTTTTTTCGGAACTTCCGGCAATGATATCCTTACTGGTTTCGGGGTGGGAAATGTTGAATTAATTGGAGTTGAAGTAGGTGTAGGTATTAACGGCGGCAGAGAGTATAAAAGTCAGGGCATCGATGAATTCGATACTCTCATTGGCGGTAGCGGTAGCGATACATTCGTGTTGGGTCGTACATTCCTAACTACGACAAATAGAGGGCAATTATTGAGCGTCGATCAAGGGTTATACCAGGGGCCAGGTTGGGCTACAATTCAGAACTTTACCAAAGGTCAAGATCGCATTCAGTTAACATTTGGCTATCAATACAGTATATTTCCGATCAACAATAATCGAGATTTAGCAATCCAAGTCAGTTCTGACACGATCGCTGTAATTGAAGGCGGTGGAAATCTGAGCTTGAATCGATTGCCAGTATTTGGTGAATTGAGAACTTTATTCGGCTAGAAATATCGAAGCGATTAATTAGTCGGTGTTGATTTTGTTTGTGGCGATCGCACATTCGCAAAAAGGGCGATCGCACTTTTGTGTTTGCCCTAAAAATAATAAAACAGGCTTAACAATAATTAACTTGACATACTGAGTTAGTAGAATTAGTAATAGTAGTTTAAGTTTAACAGACAAGTAAGCAGACTAAGCTTGGAGCAAAATTTATGACTAATTATGAAATTTTTGACGAACCATACTACCTGGCGCAATATCCTTGGGTGAAACCGGCTATTGATGCAGGAATTATAAAATCCGGCAGAGAACACTTTGAAAACTTCGGTCAAGCCGGCGGCATGACCAAAGTATCGCGGTACTTTGACGAAGAAACCTATCTATCTAAAAATCCAGATATTGCTCCCCTGGTTCGTAGCGCCAACAATCCAAACGCGCCTTTTGCCTCTGGTTTAGACCACTTTATCCAGTTTGGTTACGATGAAGGCCGCACCCAAGTATCACCTGACTACGACGAAGCATTTTATTTAAAACGATACCCCGTACTTGTGCCGTTTGTACAGAACGGCACTTTTAAATCGGGTTTGGAACACTTTATCAAATTCGGAGCCAAAGAAGGTCTTTATGCGAACACCTTTTTTGAACCCGAATACTTGCTGAAAAACCCCGATGTAGCAGCAGCAGTCAAGGCGGGAGTTTTCAAAACAGGTGGGGAACACTACCGAAAATTTGGACAATTTGAGCCAGCGCGATCGGCTACATTTGTCGGGACTAAAGACACTGACATTGTAACGGGATTTGGTGTAGGAAAAGTTGAAATCACTGGCGTTGAAGTATCTTTAGATGCAGCGGGAAATAGAGTTTATGAAAACAGACCCTTTCCTAACGATCGCGATACGCTCATTGGCGGTCAAGGTAGTGATACTTTCGTTCTCGGTGTGAAGGGGAATCTATTCTACAGGTCGTATATCGTCGCCAGTGGCGCAGCTACGATTAAAAACTTTGACCCGCAAGCCGATAAGATCCGCGTAGCGGGAACGCGAGGCTGGTACAACTATCAGTTTAACGCTTCTGGAAATTTTCAGATTGAGGGACTACCAAGCTCTAGGGTTGTCCCAGTGATTGCTGAAGTCGAGGGTGTTGCGAATATGCCGTTTCTAGAAAATCGGGAACCTAATTTCTTGATTTTCGATCGAGTTGCTGTATTGGATAACTTTTGGGAAGCTGGATATTTAGCAAACAATCCCGATGTTGATGCGGCTGTTCAAGCAGGAAGTTTTGCTTCAGGTCTCGATCAGTATACAAAAGTTGGGCAATTTGAAACAAATCGCTCTGCAACTTTTGTGGGGACTTCTGGGAATGATGTTGTGACTGCTTTTGGCAAGGGAAAATCGACAGTTATTGGAGTTGACTTTGAGGGCCGTTATTTGAGCTACGGCAGCAACGAATTTGATACCTTGATTGGCAGCGAAGGTGCTGATACTTTTATTTTGGCTCATAATAACATTATTTCGCGACCGAGCACTGGTAGCTACAGGGACATAACTCAACAATTGTATGAGGGCCCGGGGGAGGCTCGCATTCGTGGCTTCAACCCCAATCAGGGAGATACTCTTCAGCTAGCAGGAAAACTGGATTACTATCAAATATCTCCAGTGGGTGCAGATTTAGTCATCTCACTACGAGGAGATAGAATTGCAATTCTTGAGGGAGGTGCGGACTTAAATTTGAGACAACTGACATTTCCTAACGCTGAGTTTGGGAATATCAATCCTTTCTTGCTAGGCTAGAAAGCTATTAATCTTAATGAGAAACCCGATCGAACCAAGCAACCGGGTTTCTCAAAAATTTAGCCCGACAATTAAGCCCGATCGCGCGCTAGCTTCAAAACCTCAACCGCATCTTTGTGGCCCTCCGAAGACGCCCAAATTAACGCAGTCCAAGTATTATTATCATACGCTTTGATATCCGCTCCTTTATCGATTAAAAATTCCACAACTTGAGTGCGCCCGCTACCTGCGGCACTCATCAAAGCCGTCAAACCAAAATTAGTTTTAGCATTCACATCCGCCCCCGCCTCCAGCAAAAGCTGTACAATCTCCGTATGTCCGGCAGCAGCGGCACTCATTAACGGCGTCCACCCGTCATTATCGTGACTGTTGACATCCGCACCAGCCGCCAGCAAATTTTTGACGATCGCCGAATTGCCAGCCTCAGCCGCAGCCGTCAAAGCCGTCGCACCTTCCTCATCTTTGGCATTGATATCTGCACGCTGTTCGATCGCACTTTCTACAGCCCCAACATCACCCGTCTTGACGGCATTAATTAAATCTGTCATAAAATCTCCCTTGCATCCTTTCAAATCTTAAATCCTATGGCAGTAGATATTTTAATCCTCTCCAACGGCCCCGGAGAATTGGCAACTTGGGTGCGTCCCGCCGTGCAAGCTTTGCGCGAGCAATTGGCAAACGCGGGCACTCAAGCCCGCATCTCTGTGGTGCTGTCCCCCTGTCCGCACGCCACCGGGAAAGAAGCACAAATCGCATCTTCCTACCCAGAAGTTGACAGAGTGCAAGCACCGGAGCATTTTTTTCCATTCTTATTATCGGGCAAAACTGCTGGAAATTGGGATTGGTATGAAACAGGAGTTGTTTTGTTTTTAGGCGGCGATCAATTTTTTACAGTTGTGATTGGCAAAAGGCTAAAATATCGCACTGTTATTTATGCTGAATGGGACGCGCGGTGGTATCGCTGGATTGATAAATTTGCGGCGATGAAACCAGAAGTTTTTGCTAAAATTCCCCAAAAATATGCTAAGAAATTTACAGTAGTCGGAGATTTGATCGCCGAAGTAGGGAACGGGAAATCGGACAGGGCGGGCACGGGGGCACCGCCCCTACGGAAAATAGAATTAATTGGATTGTTGCCCGGTTCTAAAGCCGCCAAATTAGCTTTAGGTGTACCGTTATGTTTGTCGATCGCCCAATCCATCCACCGCCTCCGCCCTGATACTCGCTTTGTAATTCCCGTTGCTCCTACCATAGATGTGCAAACTCTAGCACGTTTTGCCGACCCGGAACAAAATCCTTGCCTGCATTTATTTGAGAACGCTAGCGCCGAACTTCATTTAACAGAAACGCCGTTTTTGCAGACAGCAAATAACTTGCAAGTAGAACTTTGGACGCAGACACCCGCCTACGATTTGCTATCAGAATGCAGCCTGTGTTTAACTACTGTGGGAGCGAATACTGCCGAATTGGGTTCGTTAGCCGTACCGATGATTGTTTTGATTCCGACGCAGCAATTGGATGCGATGAAAGCTTGGGATGGTTTGCCGGGTTTGCTGGCAAATTTGCCGTTAGTCGGTTCAGTTTTTGCTACGGTGATTAATTGGCTTATCTGGCAATTGGGAAAGGGAAAGCTTTATGCTTGGCCGAATATTTGGGCACAGGAGGAGATTGTGCCGGAGTTGATTGGGAAGCTGGAACCAGAAGTAATTGCTCAATTGGCGATCGACTATTTGAGCCATCCTGAAAAATTAGCACAAATGGGCGATCGTTTGCGTGCGGTTCGAGGAGAATCGGGGGCGGCGAAAAAAATTGCTGAATTGGTTTGTGAAGAAATTGAGGTGCAATAATCCATAAAACCTCGTAGGGGGGGGATCACCAACAATCTCTGACTGTAATTCATAATCTAAATAAACCCGCCCCCACCCAACGGTAAATATCAATCTGCATTATTCCAGTATTTTATAAATAAAATAGGAAATAATTTGATTTGTATCGTAGGGGCGGGTTCACCACAAATCTCTGACGGTAATTCACGATCTAAATAAACCCGCCCCCACCCAACGGTAAATCTCAATCTGCATTATTCCAGTATTTTATAAATAAAGGTAGATACAGATTGTTAGTGGGGTGGGGGCGGGTTTATCTATCCCTTTCGCTGCTAATAAATATTGTTGGTGAACCCGCCCCTACAGGAACTTAACCTCGATCGTGCTTAGCAATCACCCAAACAGCGTGGATTGTACCCGGAAACAAGAAAAAACAGCTTAGAACCAGGTTGATCCAAAAATCTCTGCCGATGCCGACAGTCATAAATACGCCCACAGGGGGAACAAAAATTGCAGCGAGTATGCGAAGTAAATTGCCCATCTCAGTTACTCCCAACGAGTTTTCTCTTCCAATTTAACTTCACTGACTAACCGAACCTTTCCCGAAAAACTTAGGCGGTGCTGCCATAGTGTAAACTTCGGTTTCAGCGGCGATTACCTGTCGTAAGTGACCGGGAACTTGCATCAATCCCAACAGTGTAATCCCATCGAACATCCGCAACCCGCCAGTTGTTTTCTCGGCGAGTAATTTGTCAGTAACTTCGGGATCGGGTCGCGTATTTATTTCTTGATTAGAAGCTACGGCAAAACCCCAAGGAGCTCCATAAGTAGAAATAAAGCTGGTGCAGGATTGAACATTGGAGAAAACAGATTTCAGGGTATTTACAATGCGAGCGTGCATTTTCATTTCGGCAGGAGAAACTGGTCCGGCTTGCACTACGAAATATCCGTTAGGTGACATTACGCTGCGAACTTTCTCAAAATACTCCTTGGTAAACAACTGGAAAGATGGGCCTTCTTCAATGGGATCGGACAAGTCAGAAATGACAATATCCCAATCATTGTCTGTTTTGTCTAAATAGTCCAAAGCATCGCCGATTACTACTTCGCAGCGGGGGTCGTCAAAGGCATTTTGGTGCATTTCGGGCAGGTGTTCGCGGCAAGCTTCTACTACTTCGCCGTCAATGTCGATCATCACGACTTTTTCAACTGTTTTCCAGCGCAGCACTTCTCTAATTGTAGCTCCTTCTCCGCCGCCGAGAACGAGGACTTTTTTGGGTGAACCGTGACAAATCATGGCTGGGTGCACCAGGGGTTCGTGGTACAGAAACTCGTCGCCTGTACAAGATTGCCACTTACCGTCTAAAACTAAGCCTTTGCCGTAGGTACCGGTCTGAACTACGTACATTTCTTGATAGGCTGTTTTCTTGTAAGCGAGCACCGCGATGACGCCGTGAACGTAAATATCCCAAGGGGTAATGTACTCGCTCATCCAAAAGTCTGCACGAACTTCGCTACCTGACATCAATTACTCTCCAAATATAAACTGCTGTGTCGATGTTCTCACAAGTAGTAGTTATTAGCACAAAATGGTGCGGGTGTGTAAGTACGATCGACACATTAAAGTGAGATTTCTCAGCAATGCTATAGTGTGATTGCGTTCTGGGAACTCGCAATTGGCTTGGTACTTGAGATTGCTTGTGGGCGAGCGCGGGCCCAGTCGAGATCACTTTTCCCGTCGCCCCCGGTCGAGATCACTCATATTTAATATTTTCGCTTTGCATTGCCGGCGGGTTTTGTACAAATGTTGTCTGAATCGGGAAATTTTTCGCGCTGGGCCCGCCTTTATCAGTTTGCGATCGGCCTGCTTATTTATCAATAATCGGATGAAAACCCCGCAAATGCGAGAGCGGGGAATAAAAGTAGCGATCGGTTTTCACCCGACTTGTTATTAATAACTTGACATTGAGAATGTATATTAGATATGATTTTTAGACCTAGCCAAATAAAGGCAGCGTTGAACTTTTCGGGCCAAATTGCCGACGCGATGTGCGACAAACTTATCACTAGGTAAAGGGTGCAACTAAATTTACTGATTAAACTGTTAGGGCACTATTTTTAGGTTCAAAATAATAGCCGATGGAACCAACAGACTGGGAAAAAAGAATCAAAGAGCTGGAAAATGAAAATCGAATGCTGCGGGAAAAACTCGAAAATTCTGAAACCGAACGCAGCCAATTACAAGCCCTTAATCAAGAAAAAGAATCTTTGCTAAAAAAGCTCACTGAGGAATTTAGAGATTCCGAAAATATTTTAAAAGCAAGAATGTCTACACTAGAAAAAGCTTTGCAAAACCAGCAAACAACGCAGCTCAAATTGATCGAAGCCGAAAAAATGTCGGCTTTGGGCATTTTGGTAGCTGGTATTGCCCACGAAATCAACAATCCCGTCAACTTCATCTACGGCAATATTACCTATGTCAATGACTACGCTGGCGACATTTTAACATTGCTAGCAATGTACCAGGATAGGTATCCCGAAACAGATGCAGAGATTGAAGCTTTTCTGGAAAAAATTGACATCGACTTTTTGCGCGAAGATTTTTTGAAAACTCTTTCGTCAATGAAAGTGGGCTCCGAGCGCATCCGCGAAATTGTGTTGACTTTACGCAACTTTGCGCGGGTAGATGAAGGTGAAAAGAAACCAGTTAACATTCACGAAGGAATTGACAGCACCTTGTTAATTTTGCAGCACTTAACTAAAGAAAAATCCGGTTATTCCGCTATTAATCTTATTAAAAATAATGGAGACTTGCCCAAGGTAGAGTGTTATGCGGGGCAATTAAATCAGGTATTTATGAACATTATTAATAATGCTGTTGATGCCCTGCGGGAGCGAGAGCAAAAGTCTTCAGTGGACGATATCGAAGCCAACCCTATCCAGATGACAATTACTACTTCTATTATTTCCGATAATTGGGCAAGAATTAGCATCAAAGATAATGGTCTGGGAATGAATGAATCTGTAAAAGCAAAAATTTTCGATCCGTTTTTCACCACCAAACCAGTTGGTCACGGGACGGGTTTGGGATTGTCAATTAGCTATCAGATTGTTGTGGACAAACACGGCGGGAGGTTGGAGTGCATATCCGCAATTGGAGAAGGGACTGAATTCGTGATCGAGATTCCGATCGCCAATTCCCGCAGCTAAGATCGATCGATCGAGCTAAACTGAGGGATAATGAAAACTCCCTTTGACCGCGGCTCCTCCTAGTTTGATGTGCAACCCTATGTCTACTGTCACTTTTGGTTTGTCAACCCCTATAGCGGCAGAGGCCGGGGCATCCTACGGCAGCAGCGAACCGCCACAACGCCCCACCGTGCAAGCAGAGTGGATCGAGGTATTGGTGGACTCTCCTTTCAGGGTTGCGGGGGACTCCCCTGGGGAGGAAAACAAGTTATTTACCTATCGTTTACCTGCGGAACTTACCGTGCAACCAGGGGATATCTTGAGTGTACCCTTTGGCAGTCAACAGGTAGGGGCGATCGCAATTCGGTTCATTTCTCAACTGCCGCCCGACTTAGATCCGGCGCGAGTTAAAGATGTCGAAGATGTTGTCAGTACAGGTTTTTTCCCACCGACTTACTGGGAATTGCTCGATCGCACTGCCACCTATTATTGTACACCTTTAATTCAAGTAATTAGAGCCTCGCTGCCGCCCGGTTTGTTAAGCCGTTCCGTGCGCCGAATTCGCTTAATTAAGGACGCAATTTCTCCGAATGCCGAAACATTTCTCAATCCCGCCGCGAGTCAAATTTTGCAATTGCTGCAAGCTCAAAAAAACGGCGATTACACTTGGCAATACCTCCAGCGCCAAGTTAAGGGAAGTTATCGGGGATTGAAAGATTTATTGAAACGCGGTTGGGTAGAAAGTTATTTAGAACCTCCCAATCCTCCCAAACCACAACTCAAACCGGCAGTGACATTAATTGCTAGTGCATTTGTCACAGATTTAACCAAGCGGCAACAAGAAGTATTGGAAGTTTTGCGGCGCGGCGGCGGTGAAATGTGGCTGAATGATTTGTTGAGAATTTGCAGTGCAAGTTCTTCGGTTGTAAAAGCTTTGGAGCAAAAAGGTAGCGTTGTAATTGACCAAAGGGAAGTTCTCAGGGGCGATCGCGGAATTTCTCAATTGCCCGATGCACCCAAAACTTTAACTCATTTTCAAGCTGAAGCTTTAGCGTTTATTAACTCTTTTTCGGGATTCCGTCAAGTGCTGCTGCACGGCGTTACAGGTTCCGGGAAAACCGAAGTGTATTTGCAGGCGATCGCCCCAATCTTAGCCAGCGGCAAATCCGCCCTCGTGCTCGTTCCCGAAATCGGCCTCACACCGCAACTTACAGACAGATTCCGAGCCCGTTTTGGCGAGCAAATTTGCGTGTACCACAGCGCCCTATCCGACGGCGAACGTTACGATACATGGCGTCAGATGCTGACTGGAACCCCGCAAATTGTCATCGGCACGCGATCGGCCATTTTTGCACCTTTACCTCACCTCGGCTTAATTATCCTCGATGAAGAACACGACAGCAGCTTCAAACAAGACCAACCAGCCCCCTGCTACCACGCCCGCACCGTTGCCAAATGGCGCGCCGAATTAGAAAATTGTCCCTTAATTTTAGGTTCCGCAACGCCAGCATTAGAGACTTTGGTGGGGACGCGCCGAGATTATTACTCGTTACCAAATATCCATTATTTATCATTGCCCGATCGCATTTATTCCCGGCCGATGCCGCCTGTGGAAATAGTCGATATGCGCCAAGAATTGCGGCAAGGAAACCGCTCAATTTTTAGTGCTTCCCTGCAAAACGCGCTGGAACAATTGCAAGCAAGACAACAGCAAGGTATTCTATTTATTCACAGAAGAGGACACAGTACCTTTGTCTCTTGTCGAAGTTGCGGCTATGTAATGGAATGCCCGAATTGCGATGTTTCCCTGTCTTATCACCACGTCGGCGAAGGAACAGCAGAAGTGTTGCGGTGTCACTACTGCAACCACACGGAACGACACCCGCAAAACTGCCCGGATTGCAGTTCTCCTTACTTCAAAAACTTTGGTAGTGGCACTCAGCGAGTCGAACAGGAATTAACGAGATTGTTTCCCCAATTGCGGGCAATTCGGTTTGACAGCGATACCACTAGAAATAAGGGGGATCACCGCAGATTGTTAACGCAATTTGCTAATGGGGAAGCTGACATTTTGTTGGGTACGCAAATGCTGACGAAAGGGCTAGATTTAGCTGGAGTCACATTGGTGGGAGTTGTGTCGGCTGACGGGTTGCTGAACTTATCAGATTATCGGGCCAGCGAACGAGCTTTTCAAACATTAACTCAAGTCGCGGGGCGTGCGGGCAGAGGCGACGATCCGGGGCGGGTAATTATTCAAACTTACACTCCCGAACATCGGGTTATTCAAGCAGTTAGGCGGCACGAATATGCGGGTTTTGTGGAAACAGAATTGGCAGAAAGAGCGGCGCTGAATTATCCTCCTTCGGGGCGGCTGATTTTGTTGCGGTTGAGCAGTGTAGATGCGGCGGAAGTTGCGGTGACGGCGGTACAATTAGCGTCTGTTTGTCAGGAGTATATTGAGCGATTGTCTGTACCGGGGTGTGAGTTGTTGGGGCCTGCACCGGCGGCGATTATGCGGGTGGCAAATCGCTATCGGTGGCAGATTTTGCTGAAGTTGCCTTTGGATGAGTCGGTGGATTTGTCTGATTTGATCGGGTTGCGCGATCGCACCCCGCGTTCTGTTAGTTTAACTATTGATGTCGATCCGTTGAATTTTGGTTGATTGGTGGTGGAGAAATGCGATCGGGCACAGGAGAGGGCGGGCACGGGGGCACCGCCCCTACGATTATTTTGGGGTAGGGAAACGGCATTGCCGTGTCCTCCGTTATATTAATTCTGGTTGCATTGGAATGATTTAACCGCAGAGAACGCAGAGAACGCAGAGAACGCAGAGGAAGAGATGAGAGAGATGAATAATTCCGATAAATATCGGATTTGATATTACTTAAACATCCGGGTTGTGCCACTCTCGCTCGATTTTTTCCAAGTCTTTCGCGGCTCCCAATTGTTGAAAAATTTGATGGGCACTGTTGTAATGTTGTTGGGCAAGTTCTGGGTTGTTGCGTTTGCGTTCAAGTCGTGCTAAATCGTAGTTGGCATCGGCAATTTTGCTAGGTTCTCCTAGTTCTTCTAACTTCGCTAAAGACTCTTTTAAAAGGGGTTCTGCTGCATCCAAGTTACCCCTAAGCATCTCAATTTCTCCCAAACAACCGCTCAAACTTGCCATACCGGAGCGATCGCCCAATTTTGTCTTAAATTCCAAACATTGTCGGTACAATTTCTCAGCTTCATCCCAATTGCCGAGATTTTTCTCTATATTTCCCAATAGTCCCCAACAAATTGCCATACCAGACCGATCTCCTAATTCTGTCCTTAATTGCAAAGATTGCTGATACAATATCTCCGCTTTATCCCAATTGCCACGTCTTAACTCGATATCTCCCAATAGCTCCCAGCAAGTTGCTATACCAGAGCGATCTCCCAATCCTCTCTCAACTTCCAAAGATTGCCGGTACAATCTCTCCGCTTCATCCCAATTGCCGCGATTTCGCTCGATATCTCCCAATTGTCTCCAACAAGTGGCCATACCAGAACTATCTCCCAATTCTGTCTTAAATTCTAAACATTGTCGGTATAATCTTTCAGCTTCATCCCAATTACCACGCTTTAGCTCAATATCTCCCAATACTCCCCAACTACTTGACATAACAGAGCGATCGCCTAATTCTGTCATAATTTCCAAACATTGTCGGTATAATCTCTCGGCTTCATCCCAATTGCCACGCCATCGCTCAATATCTCCCAATTGTCCCCAACAAGTTGCCATGCCAGAGCGATCTCCTAATTCTGTCCTTAATTCCAAACATTGTCGGTACAATCTCTCAGCTTCATCCCAATTACCGCGATTTCGCTCAATATCTCCCAATTGTCCCAAACAAGTTGCCATACCAGAGAGATCGCCCAATTTTGTCATCAATTCCAAAGATTGCCGGTACAATCTCTCTCCTTCATCCCAATTGCCACGCTTTAGCTCAATTTCTCCCAATAATAAACTAATTATCATAACAAAGGGAACATCTGGCAATTCACTGAATTTTTCTAAAATTTGTTGATAATACCACTCAGCCTCATTCAGATTCCACATTTCTTTTGCTACCCATCCTAACAGTAAATAGGCAATAGCTTGCAAGTAAATATTCCCTACTGCTTGTGCAATCTCTAAATATTCCTGATAAAAAACCTTTGCTTGTGACCAATCCCGCAACTTCTGAAAGACATTACCCAAACCATATAAAGCATTAGCTTCCCCGTGGCGGTTTTCCTGTTTGCGGGCAATTTCCAGCGATTTTTGATAGGCATTCACTGCCGCCAAAAATTGTTGCTCTTGCTGATAAGATTCTCCCAATCCCTGGTATACTTGAGCTTGCAGCGCTAAATTTTTTGTTTCAACAGTCAACTCCAATGCTTTTTCTAAATATTCTCTCGCTTTAGCTGGCTTTTCTTGACTGAGATAAGCAACTCCTAATTGATGTAAAATGTTGCTGCAAGCACTAGGATTTTTTTCAGAACCAGAATGGCTCGGACTGTATTCCATCAACAAAGACTCTAAAAGTTCTATTCTTTCTTTCTTCTCCGGTGGGTTTAATGTCCTAAAAATTTTTTCCAGATCGAGAGTTCGAGCAACGGCTTCATCTCTAGTAGCTTGAGTAGTTTTAAACAGAAATACCCCCGATTTCCACGCCCAAAAATCCGGTGCAAACTTCGCCAAACGAGTAATCGCATAGTCCGGCAAAACAAACAGGATCGGATGCGGAACGCTGGTTTTATAAGCATCTCGCACCCAATTAAGGTCTTGTAATACCGGAGGATATTCGTCAAATTTGCCGATCGACTTTTCCAATCCCCGCACAATTAAAACTAATTTTTTATTTGGCTCTCGCTTAATAGTAGGTAAAATCTTGATAATTTCATCTCGGAGAAAACGCAAATTCTCATCAAAACTCACAACTTCAAATTGAGTTTCTTGAGAAATCGGATGAGTTTTCAATCCCTCAATTAACAAATCCGCTTCAGCATTAAAATTAACTTCTGCAAACCCGATAGTCAAATTATCCGAAAAATCAACAAACGTCAAAAGTTGAGTAAATGCTTGCTGATTTACAGCTAAAAATCGCCCAATTTGTTGTGAATTACGATCGTTCTGGGTTAACATTGGATTCTCTGGCATCTCGGAGAGCTTTTTGGAATTCTTCATTTTGCTTCACCACCGGATTCGGATAGTTCCATCGATTTTTGCCGTTGTATTCCAAAACCGAAAGATTGAATAACATCAATTCACTGATTTCATCTTTATTAATATTTTTTGTCAAACAAACTTGAGCTAAAAGTGGATAATGATTTTGCGGGATAATCCGTTCAAAATTAAATTGTTCTTGTTTGATTGCATAGGTAACATCTTCAGCCATTATTTTATCGTGACCGCGACCTCTAGCTGTTATGGAAGCAGTTCGCATAATCTGGATGAGTTGGCGAACATGACCGCCGCTGGCTTTTGCCACTTCCAGCAATTGTTCGCGGGACTCAAAGATTGTGTCAACTTCAACTCGACGTTCGATTAAACTAGCCATAGCATTTAAGCTAACTTCATTGTAGTTTAAGTCACAGCTATCTCGATTAAATTCATAAATATTGACCATAGGGACAATGTGAGGACAATCAAAATTCTTGACGGCATTTTGAGACGAGTACAGAGCTCCCAGCGGAACTGTATAAATCATCGTACAGTTCAGTTCTTGAAGTTGAGCGGCATAGTCAAAAAATAAATGGTTTGCCACCTTGGGAGGAACGCGGTCTAAATTATCAAATATAATTAAAAAACCTTTATAGTTGGGAAACTTTTTACGCAGCTTTTTGACAGCATCATTTAACAGCAAGTTAATATCGGCTTTCAATCGAGAGATATCTTTTTCTAAAGTTTGGCGAATTGTTTTTTTCTGCTTATCAGAACCTTTGATTTGTGCCAGTAACTTGACCAACAACTTCGCTAAAAATGGAGC
This sequence comes from Microcoleus sp. B5-D4, assembly GCF_036705145.1. Lineage (NCBI taxonomy): Bacteria > Bacillati > Cyanobacteriota > Cyanophyceae > Oscillatoriales > Microcoleaceae > Microcoleus > Microcoleus sp. B5-D4. The sequence goes on from NZ_JAUBTV010000005.1 coordinate 98,800, forward strand.
TTCCGGCCCCAAAGTTGCTTCTCCTTCGATACTGATTGAACTTTCAACTGTTCGTTCTGTTTCTTCGGTGACATCCTTAAACCAAGCCTCAAAATTATCCATCAGCCGAGAATCTAATTTCAGCCCCAGCCGCCGCATTTCAAACTCAACTCGCTTAATGGCAATTAAATAGAAATCTGTATAACCGACATCATTAATATCTGTCTCTTCGTTGACTTCCAGATAAATGACGCGATAATCTTTTTCCCACTCTTTTTGAATTCGCTTCAATTCGGTACTTTTGCCACAGCCGCGATGTCCGGTAAACAGGATTGTGGTAAACTGTTCGGGTTCTTGACAGTCTAAAATATTACTGACACCTGCGATCGCTTCGGTTTTGCGAACATCCGATAAATCAACATAATAGCGATCGAGATCTGCACCTTCTAAGGATTGGAGAGGATTACAGACTTGATAAGCAGTTTTGAGGGTAGTTGCGCGGTTGATAGGATTAGTGGTCATAAGTTTTTAATTTAGTATATTTGTTGCAGGAAACCTGAACAATGTATCAAAGTTAAGTTGTTTATGTACTTGTATTTTAGCAAAATAGGTTCGCAGTCAGGACTAAAGTCCTTAGAAAAAAAAGGACTGAAGTCCTTACTACAAACTAATGGGTAATATACCAGTTTTCAGCCGAGTGAAGTACAGATTCAACGGTAGGGAAACGGCACGGCGCCGTGTCCTTGATCCTGTCAACAAGGGCGTTAAACCCGCAGTCCGGCAGGGGTTGAAACCCCTGCCTCAAAGCAAAAGTCCTCGCTATGAGGACTGAGAAAAAGACTGGTAAACCGATTAGTCCTCTTCAGAGGACTTTCGCTATTAGACAGGGAATTCATTCCCTGGCGGACTGCCGGGTAGGCGGGAGGACTGGCGGACGAAAAGCTTAAGTTGACACGCCTTGGGCACGGCGCCGTGTCCGTACTGTAAATCCTACCAACTAAGGCAAATCCGTACTCCCCATCAGATAAAGGTCGCACTCCCGGGCCACGCCGCGCCCTTCATTAATCGCCCAAACCACCAAACTTTGTCCCCGGCGACAGTCTCCAGCCGCGAAAACTCCCGGAATGCTGGTTGTATACTTTTCGTGATCCGCTTTCACGTTGCTGCGCGCGTCGCGTTCCAATCCCAAGTCATCCAGCAAGGGCTGTTCCGGGCCGAGGAAGCCCATCGCTAGCAAGACAAGCTGTGCGGGCAACACTTTTTCGGTGCCGGGGATGTGTTTCGGAATGAACTGCCCTTTCTCGTTTTTCGCCCACTCCACCTCAACGGTGTGCACGGCTTTGACATTGCCGTTTTCGTCGCCCTCGAACTTTGTCGCCGTGGTGAGATAGCCGCGGGGGTCGTCGCCGAATTTGGCTGCCGCTTCTTCTTGGCCGTAGTCGAGGCGGTAGACTTTCGGCCATTCGGGCCAGGGATTGTTGGCGGCGCGTTCCGAGGGCGGTTTGGGCAGGATTTCTAGCTGTACCAGGCTTTTGCAGCCGTGGCGGATGGAGGTGCCCACGCAGTCGGTGCCGGTGTCGCCACCGCCGATGATCACGATATCTTTGCCTTCGGCGGAGATGAAGTTATCGTTTGTGCTCTTGTCTAAAACTGCTTTGGTGTTGGCTGTCAGGAAGTCCATTGCGAAGTGGATACCTTTTAATTCGCGGCCTTCAATGCCCAAGTCGCGCGGTTTGGTGGCGCCGGTACAGAGCACAACTGAGTCGTATTCTTTTAGCAGTTGTTCTGCTGGTAAGTCTTTGCCGACTTCGGTGTTGCAGACGAATGTCACGCCTTCGTCTTCGAGGACTTTCAGGCGGCGCATGACGACTTGTTCTTTGTCTAGCTTCATGTTGGGGATGCCATACATTAGCAGGCCGCCTGGTCGATCGGCTCTTTCGTATACTGTTACCCAATGACCAGCTTTGTTGAGTTGCGCGGCGGCGGACAAACCGGCGGGCCCGGAACCGATGACGGCGATTTTTTTGCCGGTGCGTTTAGCGGGGGGTTCGGCGGTAATCCAGCCTTCATCCCAGCCTTTGTCGATAATCGAGGCTTCGATGTTTTTAATCGTGACTGGCGGGTTGTTGATGCCGAGCACGCAAGCGCCTTCGCAGGGTGCGGGACAGACGCGGCCGGTGAATTCAGGGAAGTTGTTCGTTTTGTGGAGTCTGTCTAGGGCTTCTTTCCACAGTCCGCGATATACTAGGTCGTTCCATTCGGGGATGAGGTTGTTAATCGGGCAGCCGCTTGCCATGCCGCTGATAATTGTGCCCGTGTGGCAAAACGGAATGCCGCAATCCATGCAGCGCGCGCCTTGGGTGCGGAGTTTGTCCTCATCCATTGGCAGGTGAAATTCGTCCCAGTTGTGGACTCTCTCGACTGGTGAGAGTTCGGAGGGCAATTCGCGCAAGAATTCGATAAAGCCTGTTGGTTTTCCCATAGTGGTGTTCTGGTTAGAATTTACTATTCTGTCAGTTTCTCAAAGGTGAAGCTGGCGGGCTTCTGAATTAACTATTGTGATCTAAATTGTGTGCGATCGCACCTCAGATTGAGCAATTTGTACATGAAATCTTTAATATCGCCGGGAGTCGGGGAATTGTCGGCAGCGGTAAAATATAGATAGATGGACAGCAAAGAAACCGGGTTTTTTACGGGGATTAAAGGTTTTAAAGGTTTTGATGCAGTATTTTCGTCCATCGGGAGCATCTCACCTTTGCAGCCCTCCGCTAGAAATTGGAGTTTTGAGGCAGGAGGCAGGAGGCAGGAGGCAGAAGGAAAGAGGCAGAAGGAAGGAGCCAGAAGGAAGGAGCCAGAAGAAGTATTTTTACAAATATGAGATGCTCCCCCTCCATCAAACCCGGTTTCTACGTAATTTCAGCATGGCTTATTCTCCGACGATCGCATTTACGGCTAAAGCCACATCTGAAAACTCTCGCGGGTTAACTCAGACGGCCCGCCAGCATCAACTTTCAAGCGCCGTCCCCATCAGCAGGGCTCGAAATACAATACAAAAAGTTACAGGCCTTGCCAAATATTAATTTCAGGATATACTACTGTAAATCGGTCAGATATATGGAGTTAATACCATCAACTCCTAAAATAGGTACACAAAGTCATGAGCATTACAATTGAGAACGTATCGAAACACTTCGGCTCCTTCCACGCCATTGACAACGTGAGTTTGAAAATAAAAAACGGCTCTCTAGTCGCGCTTTTAGGGCCTTCCGGTTCGGGGAAATCGACTCTGCTGAGGATGATTGCCGGACTCGAACCGCCGGACACGGGTCATATTTACTTGATCGGGGAGGATGCTACCCAGCAGTCGGTGCAGGAACGGCATATTGGTTTTGTGTTTCAGCACTATGCTTTGTTCAAACACATGAGTATTCGGAAAAATATTGCTTTTGCGATGGAAATTCGCAAAGTTCCTAAAGACTCTATTCGCAGGCGGGTTGATGAACTTTTGGATTTAGTGCAGTTGACAGGTTTGGGCGATCGCTATCCTTCGCAACTTTCCGGGGGCCAGCGGCAGCGGGTTGCTTTGGCCAGAGCTCTCGCAGTTCAACCGAAAGTGCTGCTGCTAGACGAACCTTTTGGAGCATTAGATGCTAAAGTACGCAAAGAATTGCGATCGTGGCTGCACAACCTTCACAAAGAAGTTAACATCACCACAGTTTTTGTGACTCACGACCAAGAAGAAGCTATGGAAGTAGCCGATGAAATTGTGGTGATGAACAAAGGTAAAGTCGAACAAGTTGGCACTCCTGCTGAAATTTACGACAAACCGGCGTCAGCTTTTGTGATGAGTTTTATTGGGCCGGTCAATGTGCTCTCGAATACTGCGGGTTTGTTCGCCAGCAACGCCACAACGGCTCACAAGAACGGAGCCGCCCATTCTGAAGTAGTGTTTTTGCGCCCCCACGATGTGGAAATTAAAACTAAGCCGGAGTCTGGTTTTGCATTAGCAACAGTCAGCCGCATCATTCATTTAGGGCGGGAAATACAAACCGAGTTACTGTTAGAATCGCAGCAGGTAGTAACAGCTTACGTGAGTCGCGAGCGCTTCGATTCTCTACAGTTAACGCGAGATCAGCAGGTTTACGTCAAGCCCAAACACGCGATGACTTTCCCTGTTTATTCAATTTAAATCAGCGGCTGCATCTTACTCAAAATACTATCGGGGAGCTTTTACAAAACACTGCTCCCACATCGTTACCAGGCTCGTGCCTGGTAATGCTGTCTCGTGGCTCTAAATCGGAGGCAGAGCCTCCTGAAATTCATTCCCAGGCAGAGCCTGGGAACGAGAAAAACGAGAAATCTCAGGCTCTGCCTGAGACGGAGAACTAGAAACAAGATAGGTGAAGAATATGACTGCTAACAAATTCAAGAATTTAGCAACTAGCACTTTACTTGCTTATCGCCGTTACATCCAGGCAGGATTAACACTTTGTGCAGGATTGGGACTGTCTGCGATCGCCTCTTCAGTTGCGTACAATTGGGAATACAAATCCATGCAAGCCGAACTGCAAGACCGGCTGGACAAAATAGCTACAGACATTCAGAGAGATGTTAGCGGCAATTTAGAAATAATTCGGGCTGCTGGAGCATTTTACAGCGTATTTGACGGCGTTAAAAAACCAGAAATGAAGACATTTGTTGGGCCTGCCCTCTACCGGCATCCGAGCCTGAAGGCGATCGCTTGGCTGCCCAGTGTTTCTGACTCTCCGCAATTCCTGACAGAGGAAATAGATTTAGGTTTAGATTTAACGGCCAATCGGGTAGCGTTAGAAAACGCCACCAAAAGACAAGAAATTACCGCGACAGATCGCCAAAAAATGTCTTCGCAAAATCAACCCATCGTCTTCGTCTTCATGCCAATTTTTACTCAAAATTCTGCTGACGATGGCGCCGAATTGCAGCCAAATTTACCTGCTCGCTCACCAGAAAATTTGAAAGGTTTTACTTTTGGCGTTTTGCTGGTTGATGCTATTGTCAAATCGGCTTTACAGGAAACTAACCTCAACTTTGTTAACGTTTATCTTCAAGATGCTATGGCTCCTGAAGCAGAAAGGTTTCTTGCTTTTTATGAAGCCAAGACAAAAAGGATAATTACCGATGAAAAAATTAAAAATAAAATCCCAATTGGGGAAAGAGCTTACTGCCCAGACGGCAGCAGTTGCACCCGCATCCTCAATATTGAAAATCGCAGGTGGTTGCTGCAATTACGGCTGACGCCAGAGTACATTAATCCTCTAAAATTTTGGCGTTCTTTGACGGTTTTAATTCTGGGGACAATCTTAACTCTGGTGGCAACACTTTACCTGATGAGCTTGTTAAGTTATACAGAAAAAATTGAAAAGATCGCAGCAGAACGCAGGGCTAAATCTCAACAGCTAGAGAAAACTTTGCAACAGTTGCAACAAACTCAAGCTCAACTAATTCAGCAGGAAAAGATGTCAAGTTTGGGTTTATTAGTTGCTGGTGTCGCCCACGAAGTTAACAATCCTATTAATTTTATTTACGGCAATATCCACCACGCCAGGGCATATACTAGCGATTTGTTAGAGTTGGTAAAACTCTACCAAAAACACTATTTATCCCCTCCATCGGAAATTGCCCAGTATTTACAAAATATTGACTTTGACTTTCTCAGTAAAGATTTGCCGCAACTGCTGTCTTCGATGAAAATAGGAGCCGATCGCATTGTTCAAATTGTTCAATCTTTGCGAAATTTCTCTCGCCTAGACGAAAGCGAAATGAAACCTGTCAATATCCATGAAGGCATTGACAGCACTCTGCTAATTCTGCAAAGTCGCCTGAAAGCTACAGCCGATCGCCCGGCGATCGAGATTCTTAAAAACTACAGCCATTTACCTTTAGTAGAGTGCTATGCCGGACAATTAAATCAGGTGTTCATGAATATTCTGGCTAATGCGATCGACGCCCTTGAGAGTTACAACCTCGATCGCGGGCCCAAAGCAGCGGAAGCCAATCCGATCGCGATCGCCATAACCACAGAATATTCGATCCCCGATAAAATAATTGTGCGGATATCTGACAACGGCCCCGGTATGGCAGAAAATGTCAAAAAACGGCTGTTTGACCCGTTCTTTACTACTAAACCTGTGGGAAAAGGGACAGGATTGGGACTGTCAATCAGCTATAAAATTGTCGTAGAAAAGCACAAAGGTGCGCTGCGCTGCGATTCGACACCGGGATTGGGGACCCAATTCTCGATCGAGATTCCGCTGCGGCAAGAAGTCAGACAAGCTGTACCGTTTGTTTCGCGGAAAATATCCGAGGCAGCTTAGAAAGGGCTGGGGAAGGAAAAAATTTTTTCCATTAACTACTGTAACTCGGTCGAGTTATAGTATTATATGTAATAATGCCACAACCAATACTGCTTTATGCAGCTTAAACCGTCGGCACTGCCGATACTGTATAACCCAAACACGGCGGGACTAAATATGTTCAGTGACTTGCAAATTATTTACGAACGCGACCCCGCGGCGCGCAACTGGCTGGAAGTATTATTTTGCTATCCCGGACTGCAAGCACTTTTTTTCCACCGGATAGCACACTGGCTTTATTCCGCGGGCCTTCCGTTTGTACCGCGCTTGATTTCCCAACTAAGTCGCTTTTTAACAGGTATTGAGATCCACCCAGGAGCGAAAATTGGTAGGGGCGTGTTTATCGACCACGGCATGGGGGTGGTAATTGGCGAAACTGCGATCGTTGGAGATTATGCTGTAATTTATCAAGGAGCGACCATTGGCGGCACGGGTAAAGAAATAGGAAAACGGCATCCAACGCTGGGAGAAAATGTCGTGGTAGGAGCCGGTGCTAAAGTTTTAGGCAATATTCAAATTGGCAATAATGTTCGGATTGGTGCGGGTTCGGTAGTGCTACGGGATGTCCCTAGCGATTGCACAGTTGTGGGAATTCCCGGCCGCATTATCTCTAGGAAAAAGCAGGTGGAAGATGGTCAAAATTCTCAAGGTCTACCGGATTTGGAAGCTCAAGCGATTCGAGCTTTGTTCGATAGAATTAAGGATTTAGAAGAGCAGGTTGCTTTTTTGAAATCTCAACAATCTCCACTCAAAACAACTCAATCAGAGCAAGCAGAGGTCAAAAAACATGAATTATTCTTGTCTTCTGATTTATTCATTACACAGTTTTTAGACGGTGCAGGAATCTAGTAAAGCTTTAATTTATATAGATTTTTGCCAACCACACTCTCCTGCTGTCATTGGACAAACTAACTTTTATTCTTTCAGTAACTGGCTATGACTATTGCTTCTCTTTCCACTAAAACTTTTGATGAAACGAGCAGACATATATTTTCTCGCCGCTCGCACTTGCCGAACAGAAGCAATGCTCTGTGGCGAATTGAAACTGGAGTAGTGCGAACTGTAACGTGGCTTGAAGATGGCACAATTATCACCTTGGGATTGTGGGGGCCTGGTGATACGATCGGCAAACCGATCTCAAAATGCGATCCTTTTCAAATTGAATGCCTCACTAAAGTCGAGGCAATTTTACTATCGGGCGATCGCTGGCTAAATAGAGATATTTTGCTCCGTCACATTCAGCAGGCTGAAGATTTTATGGTAATGCGAGGTTACAAAAGAGTTGATTTTATGCTCTATCAACTATTAACTTGGCTGGCTAAGAGGTTTGGTTCTGAGGTAGAGCGAGGACATCTGATCGATATGATTTTAACGCATCAGGACATTGCAGAAATTATCGGTACAAGTCGCGTAACTGTCACTCGCACCCTCGGTCATTTTGAGCAGCAAGGCTTGATAGATCGTCTGCCACTCCACCGGATTATTCTGCAACCTTCTGAGGTGTGGCACTACGAAATTTGACACTCCCCTGCCTAAAGGCGAGGGGATTCTTGATTCGCAGAATCGACTTGCCGATGCAGAATTACTTCAACATCGGTAGCGGTCAATTCTCCACAAGCGTTCGGATCTAAAATCCAAGTTCCGGTGTGCCCCACCGTACTCAATCCCCGACTTAGAATATTTTTAGCGGCATTCCAATCACGATCTAATACGCATCCACACCGACAAGCATGGGTTCGCGTTGATAGAGTTTTCTTAACAATTGTTCCGCAGTTAGAGCATTCTTGACTTGTTCCATTGGCTGGCACGGCAATCGTAATTCTTCCGAATACTTTGCCGAAATATTCCAACCACACTCGGAACATATACCAAGATGCGTCGTTAATCGATTTCGCTAGACAGTGATTCTTCACCATATTTTTACTCCTCAAATCTTCGTAGGCTACACAGTCGCTAGACTGGATCACACATCTTGCCAATTTCACGGCAAAATCTTTACGTTGCCTACTTATTTTGAGGTGGCGCTTTCCTAAAATCACTCTAGCCTTTTTTCTATTTTGCGAACCCTTGACTCGTTTGGCAACTCGTCTTTGGGCTTTTTTTAACCTGCGCTCGGACTTGCCCAGAAATCGCGGATTTTCGACTGCAACACCATTGGAATCTGTGTAGAACTCTTTTAGTCCCACGTCTAATCCAATGGCGTTGCCAGTAATTTCAATCTTCTCAGAGCGATCAACTTGAATGCAGAACTGGACGTAATATCCGTCTGCTCGCTTTACCAAGCGCACTCGCTTGATTTGACTGCGTTGGTAGAAATGCAAGTCGCGCGTTCCTTTTAATTTGAGTTTCCCGATTCCTTTCTTATCGGTAAAAGTAATAGATTTCCGGTCATCTGCCAGACGCCAGCCAGTAGTCTTGTATTCGACCGAGCGGTTGTCTTTCTGGAATTGCGGGAATCCTTTTTTTCCTGGGACTTTCTTTTTACAGTTGTCATAGAATCGGGAGATCGCCGACCACGCTCTTTCTGAGCTAGATTGGCGAGCCATGCTGTTTAAGTCATCGCAAAACGGGAATTCTTTAGCTAGAACAGCGCTGTACTTGTTTAAGCCGTATTTATCGACTTTTGTGTTTTCCATCCAAAAGCGCAATGCTTTGTTGCGGATGAACTGCACCGTTCTAATTGCTTCGTCTACAGCGTCAAATTGCTGTTTTTTACCGAATGCTTTGAACTCAAAAACTAGCATGACTTCGACCTCATCACGATATCTTTATGCTAGCGGGGCTGGCTTAATATTGCCGAATTATTCACAAAAATATACAAACACAAGTACGGGCGTATCCCTAAATTAAGAGAAAGCCGTCCTACAAGGACGGGGTTTTAAACCCAGTTTTGTGAGAATTTGCATTTATTAAATTTTCTCCTCCACTGGTCAATAAGGTCAAAAGCAAGGGTGACGATCGCACTTGCTTTTATATTTCTCCTGATGTCTTTCTTCTCACTGCCAACAGATGCGATATCTCGCACCTGTTGACTGCCGCCAAGTAGGTGAGTATGAATCAACTTAACGATGACACAGCATATATCCGCCTACCTACTTAGCCCTTACTTTAAGGGGGCGGTATTGCCTCTAATATACTCGCTCCCTGCAACATTTGAGACTTTCGGGCTCTACCCGCTTCTGGGTATTCCCAAGACGGTGAAAAGGGTGGAACCAAGAAGGAGCAAGCTTTCCACCCACCCTGTACCCCCACGCCGAGCATCAGGCAGTTTCCACCCCTGTGCCCGTGCTGCTCGTAATACCGACAGTGCCGACAGCTTAAACCTACATTTACGTTGCTCACGGGATTTCTCCAACCGTTTTTGTAATAAAAATATACTAACACCTGTACACCTACCGGAATTGTGTACTATGATAGAATGTACAATTTAAACTCGATCGCCAGTGGGGAATGTGGAACTATCTTCTAGAGTACAATATGCCCTGTTAGCGCTCTTGGAACTGGCGAGCCACTACCCGAAGGATTCGCCCCTAACAGTAAGCGAACTTACTGCTTCTGGTGAGATACCCGAACGCTATCTAGACCAAATTCTTGCCGTGCTGCGGCGTGCAAGTATTGTCCAGAGTTTGCGGGGTGCTAAAGGCGGTTATTTGCTGGCGAAAGAGCCTTGGCAGATTACTTTGCTAGAGGTGTTTTCGACACTCGAAGGATCCGGCAGCAGCCCGACCCAAAAAGTTTCGGAATCTGTAACAATAGAAAAAACTGCGGTGCTAGAAATCTGGCAGGAAGCTCAACAGGCATCTTGGGCTGTTTTGGGGAAATATACATTACAAGATTTGTGCGAACAGCGGGATGTTCGCAAACAAGCACATCCCATGTACTACATTTAAGTGGAGAGAAATTAAGCCATGAGAATTGCTAAGGATGTTACAGGAATAATTGGCAGAACTCCTTTAGTTCAGCTCAATAAAATTCCCCAAGCCGAAGGAGTAGTTGCTCAAATTGTGGCAAAATTGGAAGGGATGAATCCGGCTGCTTCGGTGAAAGATCGGATTGCAGCGAGCATGATTCAGGCTGCAGAAGATGCGGGGTTAATTCAACCGGGGAAAACTATTTTAGTTGAACCAACTTCAGGAAATACGGGAATTGCTTTGGCAATGATCGCGGCGGCGAAAGGGTACAGTCTGATTTTAACGATGCCGGATACGATGAGTACGGAACGCCGATCGATGTTAAAAGCTTACGGAGCTCAGTTGGAATTAACTCCGGGACATGAAGGGATGTTAAGCGCGATCGCCCGTGCGGAAGAAATTGTAGAAGAAACCCCCGATGCTTTCATGCTGCAACAGTTTCGCAACCCCGCTAATCCAAAAATTCACCGGGAGACAACGGCCGAGGAAATTTGGGAAGATACAGAGGGTAAAGTAGATTTTTTAGTTGCTGGAGTTGGCACCGGCGGTACGATTACGGGAGTTGCTGAAGTAATTAAACCGCGAAAGTCTAGTTTTAGGGTAATTGCAGTTGAACCCGCAAGCAGCCCCGTGCTTTCTGGAGGCAAATCTGGTGCTCACAAAATTCAAGGGATTGGTGCAGGATTCATCCCGGAAGTGTTGAAACCCGAGTTAATTGATGAAACAATCGCAGTTAGCGACGCAGATGCGATCGCTTACAGCCGCCGGCTTGCCAGAGAAGAAGGATTGTTGTCAGGAATTTCTGCCGGCGCCGCTTTGTATGCCGCAATTCAAGTCGGCAAGCGTCCCGAAAATGCTGGAAAATTGATAGTTTTTGTGCAGCCCTCTTATGGCGAACGCTACCTCAGTACAGCGCTGTTTAAAGACTTTGAATTGCCGACAGTCAGCGAACTTGAAGCATTAGTCAGCAAGTATTAAATTGTAGGCACCGGGCGATCGCCCCTCCTGCGGCATTGATATCAGCTTAACCCGAAAGACCGCCAGGGAATTAATTCCCTGGCTCAAAGCGAAAGTCCTCGCTATTAGGACTAATGAGTTATATCATGTCCGGTCAATTAACCATGATTCCTGTAGGGGCGGGTTCGCCCAGATATTGAATAGAAACGGGAAAATCTGTAAACCCGCCCCGGCATTTAATCGCGGTCAATCGATAGGACATGATATTAATAGTCCTCATAGCGAGGACTTCAGCTTTGAGGCAGGGGTTTAAACCCCTGCCGTAATGCAGCGAAAGCGCATATTTGTTGACAGCAATACTCCTGACATTACCCTACTTTTCAGACTTGATACAACTTCCAACTAGCCATCGCCAACATTCCGTAAATAACAAACTTTAGCGGGCGTTGAGGCATAATTTGGCAGAATTTAGCACCTACTAAAACTCCCGGCACCGAACCCAACCAAATTGGCAAAACTAAACTCCAGTCTACCGTTCCGAGGCTGAGGTGTCCCAGAGATGTAAACATCAACAAAATTGCCGCCTGCGAAATATCTGTACCCACCAATTTAGAAGTATCCAGGCGGAAAAAAGCAATCAGCAACAGTGCAAACATCGAACCGGAAGACACGCTAGTGATTCCCACTATGCAGCCTAAAATTGCTGCAGCACTCACAGTACAAATACGGCCAGAATTAGTATTTAAGTCCCATTTAGGGGGCGAAGGCAATTTAAAACTAGGGAAAAATGTTTTGACCACTAATTGGGTCAGGGATAAAGCGACAATTAGTGCGATCCCTACTCCGAGACAGCGCAGCAATATGCTGTCTAAGTCCTGACTTCCGCTGGATTTGATGCAGTGTAAAATCCACACGCCAGCCAGGGAACCGGGTACGCTACCCAATGCCAGCCACTTAACTACTTGCAAGTCGAGGGTTTTTTGCTGCCAGTGTTTGAAGCCACCAACAACTTTCATCAGTGTAGCAGCTACGACATCCGAACTAATGGCAATTGATGCCGGAATCTGGAAAACAAAAATTAACATTGGGGTGATGAGCGATGCTCCGCCAACTCCGGTAAAACCAACGATAATGCCCACAAAAAAGCTGAGAAACGATAGTAATAAGTAATTCACTGTTATGCCCAAAAACTGTGTATTTAAGCGCTGCCAACCAACAAATAGATAACTTGGGTGGCTAGAACAACACAGCTACACAGGCTAAATATCACTTGCATCTCAAGATTTTTAACCCAAAAAATGTCTCTTCAACACTTTTGATTGGTCGCGTTTTCAGCAACAATGTTCTTGGTAAAAGTAAGTAAATGCAAATAAACAATCCTACACAAATTGTAGTGTAAAAGCTCCCTGATTTTCTTAAATGTCCCTGTGTAACTGCTCGAAAACCCTCGATTTATTTATGGGGTTTATATTCTGCCTTTTACCTTGAAGTGACGAGCGTCACAGGTAAAGCAGAGCTGAGGTTAACCGACTGCTGGCCGGAAAAGAAATCGGGAGTATCGAGAACATTAAAATGAATCAATGCCACAATGACAACTGTGAAGGCGGTTGATGATACTAAACCCGTTAATAACTCTTTTTTGAGGTTTTTTTCCTTGGGTTTGTCTGTAAAAACATCTAAAGTTCCTAGCTGCATCAACAGAATTCCCACAATATTGGAAAGCCAGTAGCCGACAATTGTGCAAGGAAACAGTAAATCTGGGGAAAGCCAACTAAAGATATACCCAAAGGCGTAGGCAATTGGCAGATTGAAAAATATGTCGTTCCACCAACACAGCGGTGATAACAAATATCCAATTGCCAGAAGCAACCCGCCTCGGATTTTTTTAAACCAGACTTCGTTAAAGCCCTTAGCTTCTGGCAACTGTTGGGTAAGTTGTCCTGCAAGCTGGTACTCTTGACTGACTTTTTTAGCGTTTTCCACGTTAATAGCTCATAACTCGCTCGACTTACCGTAGTTTAACAGCAAAGCTGAATTATGTCTAGTAAGTCAATCGACTTACCGTACTTTAGCTGCACAGGGGTAAGTCTACTTTCTTTGTGGCAGCAAAATATCGATCTGGGACAGGTTGTTGAGAACAGACAAGATTGCAAAAGTCCTTTTAATCAAATTTTCGGACGGGCTAGAAGCCCATCCCACAAGAAAAAAAATTTTGTGGGATGGGCTTCTAGCCCGTCCTAATTATTTTTGCAATTTTGTCTAATGCTGCCTGATGTCCTTTTTGCAATCAATCGGGTATTACAAGACTACTTGGGCTCAGGGCGGTTGCCAAAATTGAATAAATTACTCCAATCCCCAATAAGCCCACAGCGGAACTGAAAAATAAAACCATGCCGTCAGGGGGATTGTAGGTATCGTGGTCAATTTGGTGGCGAACGGTGAAGTAGTGCTTAGTTGAGATTAAGACTGTCACCCAACCTATTAGAGAGAAGATTAAACCCAACTTCCACCCCATCGCCTGACGGTAATGTACGGGCATTTGCACGACGCGAAGTCGGATGATGACGACGCCAAAAGCCATGAGGGCGATCGCAGCCCGCATCCATGCTAAGAAGGTGCGCTCATTTGCCGATCGATCGATCGCCCGCGACAGATTTTGCAGGTTTGGTTTCTCATCATCTACTGGCATCGGTTGGAACGATAATTGCACGCGATCGAACTCTTTAATATTCATAGTGAACCGCCACCATTATTCAGGTGCCATCAAACCAAATGAGCTAGAAGGAACGGTGAACATATAATAAATTACCCCAGCCCCTAGGAGTGCGATCGCGAGGCTAAAAAGAATTACCCAGCGATCCGTAGGTTCATAAGTATCGTAATCGATATCCTGACGGACACCAAAGTAGTGCTTAGTTGAGAATAACACCGTCAGCAAACCCACTGCTGAAAAAAGCAAACCCAACTTCCAGCCATTGCCGGGAGTTGGGAGTAGAGGGGGATGAAAGGTGCGAAGGCGCACGATAACTACGCCAAAACCCATCAGCGATATTGCTGTCCGCATCCATGCTAAATAAGTGCGCTCGTTTGCCAAGTGATCCCGCACCCGCGACGGATTTGGTCGCTTAATCTTTTCTGTAATTACTTTTGTGGATTTCCAATTTAATAGCATAGATAAACCTTTTAATTTTTACTGGAAATGAGAAGGTAAACCGATATATTTGCGCTGGGACGATTATCCGCCGGGTATTTATACCCGGCGGGATTTTGCGTTGCAACGGGCTTTACACAGCCGATCGCATTACAACTTCACCAAACCTAATCATTTTCCTCAGTAGGGGCGTTGGGAACTTGCGTATCTATGTAAGCCTGAGTCACATCAGGAACAAACCAATTCGCATCCCCAGGCTGGAAAACCTTAGCAGTAGGAACGTTGAATTCTACAGCCCCCGTATCGGGATTAGCTCTGGCTACAACTTGAGTTCCGTCAACTATCTTAACAGCTAGACCCCCCGTCAATTCTTCTGAAGGTTGATCTGTCGTTCTTAAATCAGTTGCTTTGATATCGCTGGGTAGATAAATTCCATCGCAATCCCATTTATGTTCAGTTGTTTGGCCGTCAGCTAGAAAATAAAGGGCATTCTCGTAAGAAGAAGAAGCTGCTTTTTTGCGTTTCTGGCCGTAGACAGCCAGGGTTTTTCCTGTCTCGTTGCGGCACTGACCCCAAGGTTTTCCAGTTTCTAAAGTGTATTTTTGAAACTCCAATTGAGAGATTTTTTGCTGAAGTTGCTCAGGGGTATAATTCTGGGCGGTATCGGGTGCGTCTTTCGCTGCCTTGAGAGTGTTCAGAGCTTGAGTCACTTCTATGTAGTCGGGATTGCTCGCATATTTCGGCGTTTTTGGAGCGTCTGCCCAAGATGGGGGAACGAATACTAAATTGGCGGCCATTACCAACAGCACTAAAACAAATTTGAAGATTTTCACAATTTTTCTCCTTTTCTCGATTGTCAGGTTTTTTCCAACTTTCTGTTTGCTTGCTATTTTAGGACTTAGGCAAAAACAATATCTCTTTAACTGGTTTGCCGGAGAAACCAAATTTTGCAGAATCGAAAAATCTGGTTTTTTAGGATTAGACCTATTGTAAAAGTCTATCGGTGTGGGGTAGTGGCAAAGTGTTCGGGCGATATTTTAAGGATTCCTCCTCAAATTTTTAGCTGAGTTGGATTCACCACTACAGGATTTAGTGAAATGACAGGTATATTCTTGCCTAATTCTGGCAACTTGCTAGCTCACAAAATGGCTTGAACTTTCGTAAAAATTCGAGGCTAAATTAGTTTAAAGCTGCTTTTAGCTCGGTTAATTAGTTCATTATTAACTTAGCATATTTGGTGATATATGGCAAGTAATTTAGAGACCATTTTAAGAAAACAATTGGTAAGGCAAAAATGATAGCTTATAAATTATGAACATCGGAAAAGTTATCTGCCTAGAAAGGGATGTAAGTAGCGGAACCGAGGCTAATTCTTAGTTGAATTAAAATGCCGGGAGCAGGCGATAAGTACCGCTTTCAATCAGAATAAATATTCCCAAGCCAATTAATACAAAAGGGACAACAGCCTTGGTATAGCGAGTCAAAATATGGGCGATCGCCCTTTGGCGAGTTAACCGATAAGCGGCATAAGACCAAACACCTACCATCACCGAGAAAACCGCCAAAATCACCAGCAAGCTCGGCAAATCGCTGCTAGCAAACAGCGGCAAGTAAATACCGATGTTGTCACCCCCATTCGCTACTGTTACCGCAGCCACATTCAAAGTTTGGGGGTTGAAAAGATTCGCAAGTCTTGACACAGCAGATGAGTTAGATTGACGGTTAAATTCGCCCGATACTGCTTGTACGTCATTTTCATCATTTTCTCTCTTGACTAAGTGACTGATGCCGATCGCGATCGGAACCAAACCCAGCAAGCCAATCCAAGCTTTCGGCACAATTAACCCACCAAAAAAACCGGGCAAACTAGCAGCTATGAGTGCTGCAAATCCGAGGTACTTACCGACAAAGATATGCCGGGGGCGGAAAGTATCATTTACCTGGGCGAAGAACAGCATCGAAATCACCATATCGTCGATATTGGTTGCGGCAAAAGATGTAATCCCGGCAATAATCGCTGCTGCAATCCAATTCATGTGGTGTCCCTGCAATTTTTTTAAACTTCAGTTTCGCTGGCGTTACTTCTGCTCATCGTTATCAAACAGAAACCGCAACCAACTAAAGATATTATACTTAAAGTGGGGCTTGCCAGAGTGCCGCTTTTAACCAGAATTGCCATTCCCAATCCGATCAAAACAAAAGGCACAAGCTGATTGCCGTAGCGAGTCAAAGTATCTGCGATCGCCCGCATTTGAATTAACCGATAAGCAGCGTAGCACCAAACGCCCACCATCGCGAAGAATACGCCGAGAATCACCGCCAAACTTTCTAAAGTATTGCTAGCAAAAAGCGGTACATATATCCCGATATTGTCGCCGCCATTTGCCACCGTCACCGCTGCTACGCTGTAAGTTTGAGGAGACAGAAAACTGCTAAAAAAAGAGTTCTCTGATTGCTCTAATTCTGCCTCAGATTCCGAATCGTCAGTTTCTGGATTCAGCAAGCGGCTAAGCCCGATCGCAATTGGCAGCAAACCCAGCATTCCGATCCAATCTGGCGGAAAGATTAAGCTGCCAAAAAAGCCGGGAAGGCTAGCCAAAACCAGTGCAGTAAAGCCCAGAAACTGACCGAAGACGATATGCCTGCGCCGAAATATTGCATTCACCTGCGAGAAAAACAGCAGCAGAATCAGAATATCGTCAAGGTTCGTAGCCGTAAAAGCTGTCATCCCCGTAGAAATTGCTGTTAGTAATTCATTCATTTCTGTGTCTCCTCAGATTTTTTATTTCGTTCTACTGGCTGGGATCGTATCTTAGGAACGGGCAAGATGCCCGTTCCACACAAATTAAATTTTATTGTGGCTAGTTGCTCCTAGCCTGCCCTTGAAAGGCCGATCGACAATGCTGCAATATCTCAGTCAAAACCAGTTGCTAAAAACTCTTCGTCCTGGCTGAGAACTGGTAACTGCTAATCAAAAACCATCACTGTCAAAGGGGACTGTTTTCAATCGAACACCACCGTAAATTGCATTTTCTTCGTCGAATTTGGCATGAATTGCGTCAATACCATGCTCCATCGAACGCACAAGTCCAGGAGAGCGCCGCCGCTGCAACACAAACCACCCGCAAGTAGCAACCAAATACATCAAGAACAAGTAAGGAAACGCATCGTAAGGAGCTTCGGGAACTGGGAACATAGTGCTGCCTGGAATGCCCACACTGCCCGCAATCGGAATCATCATAAATGCGATCGCCACCACCGAGAACACCACATCCCGCAGGCGCAATTTACCAATTTTGTGCAAGTAAACTGGAGCCGCGATCGAAATCAAGATGTATACAGTTAAAAATCCGTAGCTGCAAATTGCCCCCAAATAACCCATACAATCGAACAGTTTGATGTTAAACATAGACATCACAGCAGGCACCAAAAATGTCATAAATGTACACATCGTTACTGCAACGTGGGGAGTTCTATTAGACGAATGCGCTACACCTAATGAAGAGTGAAACAAACCGTGCCGCGCCATCATAAAAAACACTCTCGCGGCTGGATTGATGCTGCCGAGCACGCAAGCAAAAAAGCTAAATAAAGCGCCGAAAGCCACTAACTCTCCCAGCCAGCCCATCCCGACTTGTTGCGCTAGAAAAGTCAGAGGTTCTTCACTATTAGTAATAGAAACTCCAGTACCGCTAAAACCCAAAACCTCAATATAGGTCATCAAAATGAAGAATAAGCCTGCCATGACAGCACTGCCCATGACAGCTCTGGGGATATTTTTTAAGGGTTTTTTGGCTTCGTCGCCCAGAGATGTAGCGCTTTCAAAACCTGAGAAACCAAACATTACTAAGACAAGTCCCGTCGCTATGTTGCCCGGAGTTACGCCTTCCAAAGTTAATTGGGACATATCCAGGGCAAAACCTTTGTGCGCCCAGATGATAATTCCTAAAAGTGCGATCGCAGCCACTGATGCTCCTTCCAGCCACAGCATCGCCATAGCTGAGAGTTGGATATCTTTATAACCTGCATACCAAGCAACGCCCGCCCCGATCGCTAACAGCGTAATCGGCGAGGGATGGATGCCTAAATGACCGATGAAAGTACCCGTAAAGTTGGCAAAACCACACAAAACGGCCATCGCAGTAAATAGATAAGCGAGTACCAAACTCCAGCCGCAAATTACGCCGGCAGTCGGGCCAAGTCCTTTAACAATATAAGAATAAAGAGAACCTGCAGAAGCCGATCGACTCGCAAATTGGTTGATATTGATGCTGACAAATACTAGGCCTATCAAGCCGATGAGAAAGCTCAGCCAAGCCCCGTTACCCGAAAGAGCGACGATTAAACCTATATTAGATGCGGGTATAGTTGTAGGTGCAATGACGGCAAAGGATTGAGCTAAAACCTCCCCGAAGGAGAGGCAGTCCGGCTTTAAGCCGTGGGGACTGTGATTTTTTGGCGTTTTCTTAGTCATTTATCTTCTCTCTTTTTGTTGATCGACTTTTGGCGATCGGCTTAAACTTGTCGGTGCCGCTTCAGCATCGGGCCCTGCGTTAGAAGCTTAAGTATCACCTTAAGGCTCTTGACAGGTAGAATCAAATAGTCTTGTTTATCGAATTAATAAATACAAGTGATGCAGTGCCGTGGCCAAAGAACTGTTGGAAGACGAGACCTATCTGTCGCCACCAGCCCAAACCCTTGATGTTAAAAGGAAACATTAAATAGCGGCGGGCAACCGTGCTTTTCTGGGAATTCCAGTCTGTACCAGAGACTCGAAAAGTTCAGGTCAAAGTTCAGCCGCCAAAGATTTTTATTTCAAAAAAGAACTGTCTGTATTTAGTAAAAGGGTACTCAGCATGGCCGGAATGACGCTTGACCAACTGCGAGTTTTTCTAGCTGTCGCGGAACACCTGCACTTCAGCCGCGCAGCGGAGGAACTTTACATCACCCAACCCGCTGTCAGCGCGACAATCCAAAGCTTAGAGGCGCAATACGGAGTAAAACTATTTCACCGCATCGGCCGCCGCATCGAAATCACAGATGCTGGGAAGTTGCTGCAAGTTGAAACGCAGAAAATTCTAGACCAAGTTGCTTTGACAGAGAGAGGTTTGCGGGAGTTGAACGACTTGCAGCGAGGCGAATTAAACTTGGGTTGCAGTCTGACCATTGGCAATTATTGGTTGCCTGATAAACTTAGCAAGTTCAAACAAAAATATCCTGGTATTTGCGTGAATTGTACTCTGGCAAATGCCGAAGAAATTTGTGCAGGGACGGCGACGGGAACATTTGATTTGGGTTTAGTGACGGGAGACCTCAAAGCTTCGCTTAAGAGCACTCTGGAGGAAGAAGTTATAGGCAGCGAACGCTTGCTGATTGTAGTTGGCAAATCTCACCCTTGGTTTGAACGTGCAGAGGTGAGTTTAGCGGAAATTGCGAAAACGGATTGGGTGATGCGAGAAGCTGGTTCTGGAGTTCAGCAAATGTTGGAACAAGCTTTGCAAAGTTGGGGCATTAATCCCCAGGAATTGAATGTAACTTTAGTTTTGAACAGCAGTGAAATGGTAAAAGCAGTGGTGGAAAGCGGCACAGGTGCAGCGGCTATTCCTGAATTGATGGTAAAAAAAGAATTGCAGCTATCTACACTGCGATCGATTAAAATTATAGATAGCCAACCAAGTTCTAATGTAGGTATGGAAATAATTAAACCTGTTTTAAAACTGAAGCACCGACAGCGTTTTCAAACGGGAATTGCTAAAGCCTTTGAACAGATATTAACTTAAGGTGCGGGTAATATCATGTCCGATCGATCGCCAATAATACATAAGCCGGGGCGGGTTTGTGAGATTGTCCGTTAGGGGCAAATATTATTGGTGAACCCGCCCCTACAAGAATCAGGGTAATCGACCGGACATGATATAATTGGTAATTCAGGACTTACGCACGAATAGTCAAGAAACCTGGTTTTTTACCGACATAAAAAGCTAAATTCCCTGTATTTTTGTACTGGACTTGTGCACCGATGGTCAATCGATTTTAGATTTTAGATTTTAGATTAAAGAATTGAAGCATTGACTTGCGCGAGATAAATACGTTCGGCAAGTTTCATCGGATACAGGTTTTTTATTTCTGGACGGATGAATCACGTGGCGGGTATCCTGGATGCTTTCGGTCAGAAACCGGGTTTTTTTCCGAAAATCCTTCGTTGTAGGTCACAGATTAGGTAAAAAACCCGGTTTCTTTGGGCTGATGCGTCCAGGGCTGTTATCTCTCAACCAATTTCCTCAAGTCCAATAAATTTTTACCCCCATCACCAACAATCAGCGGCAATTTCCCATCCCATTTTTCTATAGCCTGCCTTTCCAAAAGTTCGGGAGTCAAATTGTCCCGCAGCAACCTTTGCACTTCGGCTTCTCCCTTGGCTAAATTCACCTTAGCCTCGGCCTGTTTTACTGCCTTCAGCGCTAAAAACTCCCCTCTTTTTGCCTCCTGTTCGGCAATTTGTTTCGCCTCCACCGCCTCGCTAAACCGCTCAGAAAAGTGAACGTGTACTAAAGAAATATCGTCAACGGCAATGTGATATGTAACCAGCCTCAAGGTCAAAGAATCATCAACGGCGGCTTTAACTTCTCCCCGTTTAGTAATAATTTCTTCAGCCGTGTATTTGGCCATAACTGCTTTTAATACTTCTTCAACTGCCGGATCTATAATGCGAACCACGACTTCTTTTTCGTCACCTATTTGTTGAAAAATAGCATTTGCTTCTTCTGGGATAATGTGCCAATTGAGCGCTACATCCGTGAAAACATCTTGCAAATCTTTTGAGGAAGCTTCAGCGGAACTTTCCTGTTTTTGTACCCTGACGCTCAACTTTTTTACAGTATAAACTGTGGGAACTATTACGTGAATTCCTTCTCCTAGTACCTGTTCTTGCACTTTGCCAAACTGCATCAGGACGCCCCGTTCTCCAGCGTTGACTATGATAAAAAATTTGGAAAAAATAGCTAAAAATACTATTACTACAGCTAGTTGAACAGCTAGGTAAAAATCTTTATTTTTTTTATTGCTGGATTTGAGTGAGTCAACGTTACTGCTGGATTCTAAAACCATATTCCACCCCGATCGCACTTAATTCTCTGCTCAAGATTGACTTAATAGATATTCTATTTTCCTGCCATCAACAACTGTTCAAAATCCGCTGCAGCCAAAGGAGGACTGAACAAATATCCTTGCATTATATCGCACTTATAGCGCCAGAGAAAATCTTTTTCGGCTTCTGTTTCAACTCCTTCGGCAATTACCTCAAGACAGAGACTGTGCGCCATTTCAATAATAGCTTTCACAATTGCTGCATTGGTGCAACCATCGGTGATATTGCTGATAAAACAGCGGTCTATTTTTAAAGTATCGAAGGGGTATTGCGTCAGATAGCTTAAAGAAGAGTACCCAGTTCCGAAATCATCAATAGATATAGAAACTCCCAATTTTTTCAATTGTTGCAAAGTAGCGATCGCACTTTCGGCATCTTCTACCATCAAACTTTCGGTCAGCTCTAATTCCAAACTGCTCGCTTCCAAACCAGTTTCTGCTAAAATTTGGGCAACTCTGCTGCTGAGATCCGGTTGGTGAAATTGGCGTGGCGACAGATTCACCGCTACCCGCAGCCCCGAAAAACCAGCATTTTTCCAAACTTGCATTTGCCTGCAAGCTGTCTGCAAAACCCACTCGCCTAACTGTACAATGAAGCCAGTTTCTTCGGCAGCCGGAATAAATTCTGCGGGCGAAATCAGCCCTTTTTCTGGATGTACCCAGCGCACTAAAGCTTCGGCGCTGATAATTTTACCAGTGTGGACATTGACCTGCGGCTGATAATAAACTTGGAATTCTTCTCGTTCCAGTGCGTCGCACAAACTTGTTTTTATCCGCTCTAATTTGTCGGCATCTTGGATCAATTCGCTGCTTTGCGATCGCAAAGTATTGTACTGTTCGGCGAAAGCTTCTTGTTTTTTCAAGCGGCTCGATATCGCGCCCACAAGTTCAGCTTTAGTAAAAGGTTTAGTCAGGTAATCATCTGCGCCCAATTCCATACCTTGCCGCATTTCAGAGCGATCGGCTTTACCAGTGAGAAAAACAAAAGGTACTGTAGCAGTAACAGGATTAGATCGCAAGGCCACCAGCACCCCATACCCGTCAAGTTCTGGCATCATCACGTCGCAAATAATCACGTCGGGAACATTTGACACCGCCGCATATAAACCTTGCGATCCATTTTCTGCACCCGTCACGTCGAAACCTTCAGCTTTAAGGAGTTTGAGAATATTCTCGCGAATTACTTGCTCGTCCTCAATCACTAGAATCTTTTTCATACGTCATTCCCTGAAAGCGGTATAATTGATAGGCGTTACTGAACGCGATAAGCGTCCCAATAACTGAGAACGCACAGCTCGATCGACCAAACAGCGGAATATTTTCCGACACAAATAGCAAACACCTGAAAAACGCTAATTTTTCAAGCACAACTAGATTAATGTTTCTGTGCTTACTCAGTGCCGTCCGTATTATTACGAGGTTAATTGATAATCTCTCAACTAATTCTAGGCGATCGACAGTTAGCAGCGCCTTAAATAACTGCTAAACTAATTGTGCCGCCTGAACGATTGTCTGCAAACAATCTCAGCCTATTTATAGCAGCTGCCAAAAACCATGCAACTGCAAGCAAGTTCCAAACCCTTGCATAGTCAGTCTTTCCCCCTTCTTGAATGTAAAATCTCAACTTTTAAATCTCAAATGGTATTACCTACTGGATTCCCTGAACCCGCACAGATTGGGGTGATAGAAGTTAAGCAATATCCTCAGTACCGCGCTGTCACCTACACCCACGCGGGCGATTTGCGACAAGCAACTGGCATCGCCTTCAATCCCTTATTTCAACACATCAGCAACAACCAAATTGCGATGACAACGCCAGTAGAAGCCCGCTACACCGAAACTTCCGGGCAAATCGATGCGGTTCCCCAAGCTGAAGTTTCGTTCCTCTATCCCACACCAAATATCGCCCCCAGCAGCGTTAACTCCGCTGTAGAAATCACGGATACTTCGCCGATGACGGTTGTCAGCATCGGCGTGCGCGGGGCCTACACTTGGGAAAGCTACGAAAATAACCTCCAGAAACTTAAAGATTGGCTTCAAGAACATCCTGAATATGAAATAGTTGGGCCGCCGCGTCGCTTTTTTTACAATTCCCCGATGACGCCGGAAGCAACTAAAATCAGCGAGGTACAAATTCCGATCAAGTGCCGCTGACGTGAACAACTAATTCGCGAATGTGACCCCGCTGGCGGTGTTCCCACAGGTAAATTCCCTGCCAAGTTCCTAACAGCAACCTGCCGCGATCGATCGGGATTTGTTCAGAAGTATGAGTCAGCGCAGTGCGAATATGGGCCGGCATATCGTCTGGGCCTTCGGCATCGTGAATGTAGCGATCGTCCTCCGGTACCAGTTTAGCCAAAAAGTTAGCCAAATCCTTAAGTACATCCGGGTCAGCATTTTCTTGAATCACCAAACTAGCAGAAGTGTGGCGCAAAAATAAGCTACAAAGTCCCGTTTTAATACCTGAATTCGCCACCGCATCTTCTATCTTAGGAGTGATTTTGCACAGAGATTTCCCTGTAGTTTGAATCTTGAGTATCTGTTGATAGTGAGTCATAGGATTTGGGATGTGGGATTTGAGATTTGGGATTTTCAAAGAAACTCTTGCAAAAATATTCTCCTATTGTTACATCTTACTTCTTCCTTTTTTATTATGTAGGTTGGGGTTGAGGAACGAAACCCAACACTCATTAATTGGATGTTGGGTTTCGTTCCACGGGCCCAACCTACCACTACCACTACTACCACTACTACTGGTATATTAGACCTTTCCAATAATTATTGTGGAACAGGCATCCTGCCTGTTCAAAACTTACTATTCGGTCGAGGTCTAATAAAAATAGTCTACAACAGCTTGGGCGATCGCCTCCGTACCATTTTTATCCAATTTATCCGACAAACGGGGCGGATGCAGCGGTTGTCGCAAAAACTCCCAATCCCCCTCAAAAAACTCCGTCGCCGTCACAATTTGATGTTCCGCATAATTTTGAAGCCATTCCAGCAACACCGCAGCTTCTGCAAAACCTTCTCTCATTATAGAAACAACAGGTATTTCCAAGCGCAAAGCTTCCGCAAAAGTGCTGTATCCCGGTTTAGAAACTAAGCGCCCGCAGACAGGCATAATATCAACCGGACGGGGTAAAATCGGGAGAGATTTTGCAAACTCCTGATTTTTGACTTTAATCAAATTCGGCAAATCGGGAGCTCCCGCATCAAAAGTAATAAATTGCCAGTCGCTAAATTGCTGTAAATTTTGATACGGAATTTCCTCTAAACCCAATCCGCCGAAAGTCAGCAATACAGTTTTTTCCAGCGGTGTTTCGATGCCGAATACTTCCCGAATTTTTTCGTTACTATAGCGAGGATTGCCACCAGTCAAGCCCACATCTTGAATATGTGGGAAAGCGGGCATCGGTTCGTGCAAAGGAAGACGAAAAAGCCGATCGCACATTCCGAAACATTCACCAATCCAATCTGCCATTTCTACAAATTCCCCGCCCCAATCTCGATAGATAAAATCCCACCCAAAATTGCTCATCATCCAGCAAGGAACCCCAGCCGCTGCCGCCATTCGCGTTGCCAAAGGAGGAATATCTGCCAGCACCAAACCCACCCGATTTTGCTTGATAAAATTAACTTCGCTGGCAATTAGGGAATTTTGCTTTTTCCGAATTTCCCGCAATTTTTCCAGCGTCGCGTCTTTATCCATATTCAAACTGTCAGCTTGCACGACTCCGACATCAAAAGCGCGGGGACGGTGGATAAAGTCGCCCGTAATATAAGATTCTAGCAGCCAGCGAGGTGCTGTTGTTGTGATAATTAGTAAGATATCTGGATTTAATTCTTGAATTTTTGCAGCTACCGAGGAGACTCGGACAGCGTGGCCGAATCCGTGATTTGTGATGGCAATATATAATGTTGGTCGAGACATTGATAATAGGGAATTGGGAATTGGGAATTGGGAATTGGGAATTGGGAATTGGAGGTAGAGACTGGAAGCCAACAAGGCAAAGCTTCAAGCGACGTACAACCAACAATGACACAATTAATAACTAATGACTATCGAATATGCAAGAACTCATCAATCGGACGCGCCCTCAGACCAAACAGGCAATTGATTAATCTTGTCCAGGGTTATATCTACATACTTTTTACCGTCCGCTGCTAGATTTTCCCCAAAATATCCCTCATCGCCGTCATGCTTGTGAGGGCCGCTCAAAGCTGCTGCATAGCGGCCTTGCAAACGAGCTTGGTTGAAAGGAGAAGTCGCGTACCAGTACCAGCGACTCGGAAAAACTATGCCGCCAATATCCTCAATTGAATCGCGAGTGCCACGAAAGTGGAAAATGCGATCGGCTTCTGCAAAACCATTTTCTCCCGAAAACACGCCCCCAACCGAAACAACCGTAATTTCTGCCTTCAGCCATTCTTTAAGATAGCGAGTAGCACCCAAAGCAACTTGTGCACCGCCGCTAGTGCCAATTAAAATAACTTTCAAAGGTTTTTGAGGATTAACTGAAATGGGAGATTGAGCATTCATGCGATCGATAATTGCCTTAGCCATTCCCTGATTGTATGCAAATCCGTAGCGATAATCTAGAGAAATTGCAAACCTCCAGAGATTGCGAATTTTGATGAATATATCCCCCGCAATCGGCCCGCTTTTTGCCTGTTCTGCAAACCGCCAAAAAGGAGCTAGCCAACGCTCTCCTCCTAAACTTTTGTTAGACGCTGAATAAGGAAAAACATCGCCCACTGCTACACACTGCGGGTGACTTTTAACTAAACGCTTGAGAAAAAACTCTTCACCCGGGGTTAATTCATCCCCTGAAAAATCGCCAACTCCCGGTAAAAAGATGATATAACAATTGAGCTGCGAAGACTTGCGGGCTTCTAAATTGCCCTTGTTTGAGGGCAGTATCTCCGGTGGATTTTTCTTGATACCAAACGTTTCGGCACTTTGATTCAGCCACCATATAACAGTTCCCACCGGCGAAAGAATGCCCCAAATTATCAGGATTACACCTGCGATGAGCAACAAATTTAAACTTCCCCCGCGCAGCCATGCAAGTATCCGTAAAATCAATCTTAGCATTTAATAAAATCTGGTAGAATGCCAATTAATTACCTAATTACCTACAAATAGTTCGGTGATTCTGCTGTATTAGAGCTTATTTTGTAAAAGTTGTCAACTATCTTGAGGAGCAGGAGTTCAACGTGAAGGGAGAAGATTCAATTGCAGGTTTGGGGGCAACCCTTTGGAACGCACTTTCATTGAACGGCAATTTTTACGAAAAAACTCCCTACACTCGCAGAACTAAGCGGATAGCTTTAACAATTGTAATTTTAGCTGCGCTGTCCCGCGTGTTGGGCAGTGCTGTCATTTTGTTAATCAATCGAACTGAGCTATCAGTGTTATTTTTAGCACTTTGGATAGATGGTTTGGCAGTCGCGGGGGGTTATTATTTTTGGACTTTCACTATCTTTAAAATCGGAGAGTGGCTGAAGCAGGGGCACGTAACTTATGGGGAGTTGTTGGTTCCGATCGGCTTTGCTTACGCGCCCCAAGTGCTCAATTTTTTAACCTTAATTCCCTTGCTGGGAGAAGGAATAGAGCGCATATTAGCTGTGTGGAGTTTGCTAGCTGTAATTGTGGCGGTTCGCCAAGGTTTGGATATTCAAACTCGCTGGGCGGTGTTAATTTGTTTGGTGGGTTGGCCGTTGATCCAAATTGCGATCGGCTTTGTGAAAGTAGTTGAACAGTTGCTTTCACGATGGCTTTAATTCATCAATACGGCAGCCGTATAGTAAACTCGCTGCCCTCTCCGGGTTCCGACTTACCAATTAACTTTCCTCCATGTTGTTCTACCACAATTTGATAACTGATAGACAATCCCAAACCAGTCCCCTTACCTACCTCTTTAGTAGTAAAAAACGGGTCAAATATTTTACCCAATACCTCCGAACTCATCCCCACACCATTATCTACAATGCGAATTGCTACTTGATTTCCTTCGGCGACTTCAGTGCAAATCTGAATTGTCGAGTCAAATTCTTTCCCTCTTTTTTCGCGAGACAAAGCATCAATAGCATTAGTCAGTACATTCATAAATACCTGATTAATTTCTCCCGGATAGCAATTCACTAAAGGCAAATTGCCGTACTCCTTGAGCACTTGAATATCAATTAATTTGTGATCCAAAATCATCAACGTGCTGTCGATACCTTCGTGGAGATTAACCCATTTTCTATCTGATTCATCTAGCCGAGAAAAGTTTCGCAGCGACAGCACAATATCGCGAACTCTCGCAGCACCCACTCTCATTGACTCTATCATTTTAGTGAAATCAGTCATCAAAAAATCTAAATCTATTTGCTCTGTTTCATTGACTATTTCTTGCACGGGATTTGGGTAATGATTTTGGTATAAACGTAGTAAATCTAGTAAGTTTTCAGCGTATTCATTGGTGTAATGTAAATTTCCATAAATAAAGTTAATGGGGTTATTAATTTCGTGAGCAATTCCCCCTACCACTTGCCCTAAACTGGACATTTTTTCACTTTGGATTAGCTGCAATTGAGTGTGGCGAAGTTCTTCCAATGCAGTATGCAATTTCTCAGTTCTTTGCGCTACTCGCGTTTCCAGAATAGTATAAAAACGGGCATTTTCTAGAGAAATAGCTGCTTGTGCAGACAATATTCCCAAAATTTCTAGCCTGTCGCTAGTAAAAGCACCCTTTGTTAAATTATTTTCTAAATAAAAAATTCCCGTAAGGTTGCCTTGATGGATAATTGGCAATACCAGGATAGATAGGGGTTGATTGCTCGCAATATACGGGTCAAATTGAAATTGATCTGTTCTAGTAGCATCATCTAAAACCAAGTATTTTTTAGTTATTTCTACATAGTTAATCAAGGAAATTGGGAGAAGATCGGATTCTGCCATCGGGAGAGATTGTAACACGATAACATCATTAAACTGACCTGTAACTCCAGCTTCTATGAATAATTGATTACCTGTCTTGGCAAGAAATAATACTTTTTGAGCGCCTGCATTTTCCTTCACAAGCTGTACGAGTTTCTCTAGCAAACGGCTGAGGATAATTTCGCTCGAAACAGCTTGAGATGCTTTGATAACAGTTGGTAAATCCAGCATCAAGCTATTGTCAACAGTAGTGGTAGCAGTCATGATATCAACATTTTTAGATATTGCTCCTTGATTGCGATCGACTAAATAATGATAACGGGATTCTAAGTATTTAACTTTTGCTATAGCTCCCCAGCGGATGTAGGCATAATAAGCTTTTGTCAGATAAGATCGAGCAATTATCTCTTTATCCAAAGATTGATAAAACTCTCCAGCTAATTCATAGGCTAATGCTTCTTCTTGGATGTAACCGTTAGCAGCCGCTCCTTTAATAGCGAAGTCATAATAATCCATTGCTGCAAGTTTATCGCTAAAAATTCTAGCTTTCTCAGCTTCAACTAAGTCGTACTTGTGCTGATAATTCATGGGTGCATGGTATGCCCACTTTTTCATGATTTGCTGATTAGAGTTAACAATAGCTAAGTCTGCTTCTTGATTGTCACTGTCAGGATAGTGAGCGAGGAGAGCCAGCGAATAGTAGAAATTGTGTACCCCAACAGTGATTAAGCCGATCGCCCCATCTGCATATTCTGCCGCTAATTTACCGCTGGCAACAGCCGGAGCATAATCTTTAAATAAATAAAGCAGCATCAATTTAGCAACATAAGCTGCAAACAGCGACATTCGATTATTTTCTTTTTGCCAACACGACATCACAGCAGGTTCATCCAACCTGCAGCTAACTAATCGTACTTGCTCTGCTGTTTTGCTTCTTAAGCTTGAAGCAATTACTTGCCAAATTTTAGCATAACCTATGGCAAATTCGTGTTTATTTTTTAGCAAAAATTCCATATAAATGGTTTGTTTTTCCGTGACATATTCTAGCGGTTCTCCTACCAAAAATAAATTGGTAACATAGTGCTTAGAATTATAAATTGCCCATTCTAAGTCACCAGTTTCTACACCAAAATTCCTGCCTTCTAGAAAGGACGCAAGTGTATTCTTAGTAGACTCTTTCCAGATTCTTATATGACCATTAAACATTACATAAACCTTAGCTTTCTGTTGGCTAGCATTAAATTGTTCTAGCAGCTTTAAAGCGATTAGTCCAGCGTAGTAGCCAGCTTCGATGTCGCCTTCGATACCGCACAGCATCATTCCATAAAGAGTATAGGGAAAACTAGCTAATGCTGAATGACCGCGATCAATACAAAGATTGACCATAGTCAAGACGAGGGAGGACACAATTTCTGGTTTGGCAATATAAGCAGGAGGATAGAGGGCTGTCAGGATTTCCATAGCTGCCAGTTGATAAGGATCTGTCATAACTGGCAGGTTTTCTAATTCCTCAAGTCGCGGCAATTTGGGCACTGCAATGGTTTGGTTATCTAATAGGTTTACTCCCAGCATTTCCAGCACTTCTAGACCTGTTTCAACAGCTTTTATCATCTGGCTTTGAGCCTGATAAAATAGGATTTTTAGCTGATACACTTTCACTATGTCAAGCTGGTTTTTAGCCGATCGCAAAATCACTTCTGCCAAAACTTCTGCTTGCTCAAAGTTGGTGTTTAAATATTCTGCTTCCAGCGTCTCTACATACAGCCGCAGCGTCATGTCATAGTTGCGAACCCAGCTATCAGGTGCTAATAAGGAAATTCCCACATTCAAATACTTAACAGCGGGTTCATAAGCGTTAGCTGCTTTTGCCTTATGCCCAGCCATTAAATTTAATCCTGCTAATTCATCTTTTTCTGATTGGCGGGTGAGACAATCACTTCCTACATTCAACTGGTTGATAATATCAAAAATTCTCTCTTCTACTTTATCGGGTGGCGTATTTTCAAGTAGCAATTTACCGATGCTAAGATGAGTGGCTTTCTTTTCATCATCAGGAATCAGCGAATATGCCGCTTGCTGGACGCGATCGTGCAAAAATTTATAGCTGACTCGCGAAGAATCGAAAGTTAAATTAACTCCGGCTTCTCCATCTAAAAATAAAGGAATGAGGTAACTCTCATTCAATGGAAGTATTAACCCCGCTTGCAAAGCATCCCAGAGTTCAGTCGCAGTGACTGACGGAGATTTTGCGTTGACAGTAGAGAGAACATCTAGAGTGAAACTGTCCCCAACACAAGCGGCTAATTTCAAAATTTCTCGTGTAATATCTGGCAATTTTTGAATCCGACTGGCTACCAGTTCAACTACACTCTTATCTGTGATGCCAATAGCCTGAATCTCCTCAATGTTCCACTGCCACTCCCCTCTTCTTCCGGGAGACAGCAGCCTGGTAAAGTCAAATATCAAAAGTTTTTCTTGATAAAGAGTGTTGAGCAATTGCGTCAAGAAAAAAGGATTTCCACCAGTCTTATTCCAAAGTAACTCCGCTAAAGGTTGAATTCTTTCTGAGTCATTCAATGTCTCAGAAATCAACTCAGTCACCTGGGCTAAAGAAAGAGGTTCCAGCACTAAATTGTTGAGAATAATCCCCGTTTCTTGAAGGTACTCCACTGTTTGCATTAAAGGATGTGTAGAGCTAACTTCTTGGTCTCGATAGGCTCCAATTAATAGTAAATATCTGCTATCTGGGTCAGTCGCCAGCAATTCCATTAATTTCAACGTCGCTGAATCTGACCACTGCAAGTCATCGATAAATATGACTAATGGATGCTCTTTTTGCGCGAATACGTGGATAAATTCTTTGAATAGCCTGTTAAAGCGGTTTTGTGCTTCAGTTGGGGCAAGTTCGGGAACGGCAGGCTGTTTGCCAATTACCAATTCTAGTTCGGGAATCACGTCAATAATTACTTGTCCGGCATCGCCTAGTGCGGCTAAAAGTTTATGTTGCCAATCTTGTATTTTTTTGCTATTTTCCGCAAGTAATTGCTGGATCAATGATTGAAAAGCTTGAATTAAAGATGCGTAAGGTATATTCCGCTTGAATTGGTCAAATTTACCTGAAATAAAATAGCCCCGCTGTCTGGTGATGGGTTTTTGAATTTCGCTAACTACGGCCGATTTGCCTATACCTGCATAACCCGACACTAAGATAAGTTCAATTTGGGAAGCGGAAGAAGTTTCCTCACAAGGATTAGCTACACGTTCAAATGCTGCCAATAGTTCGCTGACTTGTGTTTCCCGCCCGTACAATTTTTGAGGAATCAACAACTGACTCAATATATCTAAGTTTCCGGGATTAAAATCGACTATCTTGCCTGTAGTTTCTAACTGATATAAACAAATTTCTAAATCGGCTAACAAGCCGCCTGCTGTTTGATATCTATTTTCGGCATTTTTAGCCATCAATTTCATCACAATTTGTGAAATTGCTGGTGGAATGTCTGAATTAATTTGATGCGGTAAAATTGCTTGAGAAGCTATGTGACTGTAAACTATTTCTAAAGGGTCGTTGCTCATAAATGGCAATTGACCTGTCAGCATTTCATATAAAGTGATTCCGAGAGAATAAAAGTCGGTGCGGTAGTCGAGGGTGCGGTTCATTCTCCCGGTTTGTTCGGGAGACATATAAGCAAAAGTACCGACGAGCGAGTTAGTATTATTAATTTGGGGATTTTCTTTGGACAATAGTGAAGCAATGCCGAAATCTGTCAGTTTAATAATTCCTGTGTGGCTGTTGAGGATGATATTGCTAGGCTTAATATCTTTGTGAATAATTTTTTGAAGGTGGAGATATTCTAATGTTTTTATGAGTTGGATGCCAAACCTCAAACAGGTTATGACTTCGAGCTTTTGTCTGGACATGAGTCGATCGAGAGATTCGCCCTCAAAGTCTTCTAAAAGCAAGCCGAGACGGTTGTCAAAGCTTTCTAGGCTAAGGACTTTAACTAGGCCCGGATGGTCTAAATGTTGGCGAATGCGATACTCGTGCTTGATCCGGGTAATTGCATCGAGGGTGGGATATTCAGCGTTCAGGATTTTGAGTACAGTTGTATCTTGGTGGGTGGGGATTTTTCCTCGATAAATAATCGTTTCGATACCTTCGTGGAGAGTGGAGTGGATTTGGTATTGGGAGAGAAATTGCATGGAGTTCTGCTGAGAGTTGAAAATATATCTGATTCGAGTCGCTGTTCGCTGTTGACTGTTGGCTGTTGGCTGACGGCACGACCACCCTCAACCGTCAAAAGTCTTGACATGGCAACTGTTATATGCTTAATTCAACCATGTACTTAGGCCAACAAAAATCAAGCTTTATGTACTGGGACAAGAATCTATTTATAGATAAAATGATAGTATTCATGGAATCAAGCCATTTTGCTACTATTATTCTCAATTAATATCCGATCGACAGCGGACGGCAACCACACCCCTACTATTCGGGTCTCCCCACTGTCCCTACCCCCTTAGCAAGATACATTGTTAAAGAAGGAAATACACAAAAATTTACATCTATAATTTGTGTAGTGTTCCAAATCGCTCCTCACCAGCAGCGATACAGCCCTCGCCAAGACAGTAGGATAGAAAAAATATGTTTGAACGCTTTACAGAACAAGCCATTAAAGCAATCATGCTAGCCCAAGAGGAAGCGCGACGCCTCGGTCACAATTTTGTAGGCACCGAGCAAATTCTTCTGGGGCTCGTCGGCGAAGGCACTGGCATCGCTGCAAAAGTATTACTGGATATGGGCCTCAATTTGAAAGAGGCGCGCAATGAAATCGAAAATATCATCGGTAGAGGTTCCGGGTTCCTCCCACCGGAAATTCCTTTTACGCCCCGCGTCAAGCGCATTTTTGAGACGGCGCTGAACGAAGCGCGGCAGTTAGGCCACAATTACATCGGCACCGAGCACATCCTGCTGGGGCTGATTCAGGACGATGAAGGGGTGGCGGCGAAGGTGCTGCAAAACTTGGGAATCGATCGCCAGAGAGTCCGCACGCAGGTAATTCGTGCCGTGGGAGAAGTGGCGGCGGTACCTGGAGGTAGGGGAGATAGCGGCGATCGCAAAATCCCGACTTTAGAAGAATTTGGCACAAACTTGACCAAGTTAGCCGCAGCCGGCAAACTCGATCCCGTGGTGGGCCGCGAAAATGAAATCGAGCGTGTGATCCAAGTGCTCGGCCGCCGCACGAAGAACAATCCAGTGTTAGTAGGCGAACCGGGAGTAGGCAAAACCGCCCTCGCCGAAGGCCTAGCCCAGCGGATTGTTAATAGAAACGTCCCGGAAATTTTAGAAGACAAACAAGTAATCAGCCTCGATATGGGTTCGCTGATTGCTGGTACAAAGTTCCGAGGCGAATTTGAAGAACGGCTAACGAAAATCATGGCCGAAATTCGCGCTGCCGGCAACATCATTCTGGTCATTGATGAAATTCACACCTTAGTCGGTGCAGGCGCAATTCAAGGTAGCATGGACGCCTCCAATATGCTCAAACCAGCCCTTGCTAGAGGCGAATTGCAGTGTGTTGGCGCCACTACCTTGGACGAATATCGCAAGCATATCGAGCGCGACGCTGCCTTAGAACGCCGCTTCCAACCGATCAAAGTCGGTGAACCGAGCGTGGCTGAAACAATAGAAATATTGTACGGGTTGCGATCAGCCTACGAACAGCACCACAGACTGACGATTTCCGATGCAGCTATAGAAGCAGCGGCTACACTGTCAGACAGGTACATTAACGATCGATTTTTGCCAGACAAGGCGATCGACTTAATTGACGAAGCAGGTTCCCGCGTCCACGTCTTGAACTCGCAAACCCCGCCCGAAGTTAAAGAACTCAAAAAACAACTTCCGGCTGTTAGCAAAGAAAAAGATGCTGCTGTGCGCGAACAAGACTTTGACAAAGCTGGCAAATTGCGCGATCGCGAATTAGAAATCGAAGCCGAAATCGCCGCAGCTACTATCAACAAAAGCCAGATCAGAATCTCTCCCATCGTCACCGAAGAAGACATCGCCCACATCGTGGCTAATTGGACGGGAGTACCAGTCAGCAAGCTGACAGAATCCGAATCGGAATTGCTGCTGCACATGGAAGATACTTTGCACCAGCGCTTGATCGGTCAAGAAGAAGCTGTCAGCGCAGTTTCTAGGGCTATCCGTCGCGCACGGGTAGGCTTAAAAAATCCCAATCGCCCGATCGCCAGTTTCATCTTTTCCGGCCCCACAGGCGTCGGCAAAACGGAACTTACAAAAGCCCTGGCCACTTATTTCTTCGGTTCCGAAGAAGCCATGATTCGGTTAGATATGTCCGAATTCATGGAACGCCACACGGTTTCCAAACTCATCGGTTCGCCTCCCGGTTACGTTGGCTACGACGAAGGTGGCCAACTAACAGAAGCAGTCCGGCGCCGTCCTTACACGGTCATCTTGTTCGACGAAATCGAAAAAGCTCACCCGGATGTCTTCAACATGATGCTGCAAATCTTGGAAGACGGCCGCTTAACTGATGCTAAAGGTCGGACAGTAGACTTTAAGAATACACTGCTGATCATGACCTCAAACATCGGTTCGCGAGTGATTGAAAAAGGCGGCGGCGGTCTCGGTTTCGAGTTTGCTGAAAGTGCCGCAGACGGTCAGTACAACCGCGTTCGCAGCTTGGTAAACGAAGAACTGAAACAGTTTTTCCGTCCCGAATTTATCAACCGCTTGGATGAGATTATCGTCTTCCGCCAGTTGAACAGGGAAGAAGTCAAGCAGATTGCGGACATTATGTTGCAGCAAGTCTTCAGCCGCTTAACCGAACAGGGTATTACTTTGTCGGTGACAGAACGGTTCAAGGACTTGTTAGTTACAGAAGGCTACAATCCCAGCTACGGTGCTCGACCTTTGCGCCGCGCAATCATGCGGTTGTTGGAAGATGTACTGGCTGAGGAAATGCTGTCTGGGAAGCTGAAAGACGGCCAAAAGGCGATCGTGGATGTGGATGAAAACGGTCAGGTTAAGGTAGTGCCCGATGGTTCATCTGAGCCGAAATTGCCCGAATTCGCATTAAGCCATTAATGCACTCTACAGACGGATAAATACTGTTAATTAAAAACCCGGTTTCTCCGAGAAACCGGGTTTTTAATTAAATAATACCCGTTAAAAAAAAGCAAGTTTAGGCACGCTCCAAATCCTTATATAATCAGTCATATCAAATTCGGTAGCATCGGAATTATTCCTCTCTGTATTCTCTCCCTCTGCGTTCTCTGCGCCCTCTGCGGTTAAATCATTCCGATACAACCGGAAACGATATCATTCCCAATTCTAAAATCTAAAATCTAAAATCTAAAATCTAAAATGGTATGAGTTATGACTCTATTATCCCAACACATTATCTACAGCAATTTCTACATCTGGAAAAGCAAGAATTGATAAAACCTGACCCCGCTGAAATCTTTGAATATTTTGGTATCCCGAAGGAGAAGGTTCGCGATAAACTACTACACATTGCTCGTTAATATCTACCTGCCAAACTTCTACAATATTGTCTTCGGCATAAAGAGGAATTTTGATATTTCTGTCAGTTTCAGCGGTTGCATCCGCCACTTCCACAATTAGTAAAATATCCTCAGACTGAGGATGTCCCGATTCGTAAAAATCATCGCGCCGTCGCAGTAAGGAAATATCCGGTTCAGGTTCCGAGCGATCGTCCAATTCTACCGGATCTTGAACTCCAATGGTTACTCTCGATAATAAGCGGATATAGAATAACTCTGTCAGACGCTTGACATGAGATGTATGCCTTCTACCGACGGCGGCCATTTGAACGATTTCTCCTCGAATCAATTCAACTTTATCATCTTTTGTCAAGATGCCAGATTCAATCATCTGATGATATTCTTTTACTGTGAACAGGCGCTTCATAAACTGAGTTGTCATAATTTATTTATTTGGCGCTCCTTTTAGTTGCCCTTTTTCTGTTTCATCGCCTTTGCTGCTTTCACAATCTCAAATCGCGGCGCAAAAAAAGGAATTTTTACCTATTGATCTTAGTTTGCTTTTAAGGTATATTTTAGATAATGGGAGTAGTAACTTAATTTTTAAAATTGCCACTATTCCCATTATTAAATAATACATTGTCAAGCTAACAGTGTCAAGCTTTTTACCCAAAAAAAAAAGGGCGATTTTTCAAAACTTCATCAACAAATAATCATAGGGTTAGGGTTTTGGTAAACCCACCCTAACCACCCAACAAAAGTTGATTAAGGGAAAATTTAATCCCACGATTGCAATTGTACAACCCAATGCTGCACGACAGCAGAAATGCGATCGCGCCGCGTTTCAAAAGTAGCAGCAATCCAGATAAATGCAATGCCAAAAGCCAAACCAATGGCCCATTTAATCAGCGGATAATCGAAGATTAGAACCACCAACTGATAGAAAACATTGATTAAAAAAATTCCCGTTCCCACAAACAAAAACGCCCGAACTCGCAGCGCCAAACCCGCTGCAATCGCCACCAAACTAAAAGCTGCCGCAACTAAACCGTGGCTTTGCTGAGTCAAAAGAGGCATCCCGCAAATCAGCGCCGTTGCGAGCATTCGTAGAGTGTGGCGTAGCGGTTTTTGTGCGGGTAATTTGAGAGTGCGATCGAACTGAGTAATATAAAGGAAAGAAAGTCCTAAAGGAGTAACATAAAACTCTGGCTGAGTCAATCCTATTTCCCCAAACCACCGCAGCAATATCCAGTCAATTATCGCCACACTCACATAGGTACAACGGACTTCCTGCCTTTCCCAAGCTAGGAAAACATAGAAGGCGGCAGCTATCAGCAAGCTAATCGGATAAAACTTAGCCGGACTTTCCAAAATAGTAACTATTGGAATCAGCAAAGCAATTACCTGCCAAGGTTTTTTTGACCAACCCCAGTTGTCCCAAGGCAAAATGTAAATGAAATAGGCAAATAGAGAAGCGAGGGCAACTTTCCAAGGCCCCAGCGGCCCGGAAATATACTTAACTAAAGGCGTATTGATCCAGTAAAGCCGGATACCAAAGGCTTCTAGCCAGCCCAAGTAAATCCAAATTTCTGCCCATTGGCGATCGAGATTATTTCGCCCTTGCAAGAAAGCATATTGAACTAATAAAGCACCAGTGACTAATCCTAAATTGAGGCCGGATTTAATATCATTGGCAGAAGCCCAAATCAGCAGCCAACTGCTCAAAACCCAGTGCAGGTGAGCAAATATTTTTAACTCTGCATTAGTTAAATGTAAATAATTGCTGAGCCAAGGAGATAAAATGCGATAAATATATGTTAAAGCTGTGCCGAGAGTGGCCAGGACAATTAAGCCGTCGCCAAAAGCTCCTTCTGGTGTTTGAAAAAGTTGATAGAGTAGCGATTCGTAAGCAGCAACGGAGACGCCAATTAATCCTAAATAAACCAAAGGTTTGAATTCTGGCTCCCGCCTACCAATGCCGATCGCAATTAAAGACGCACCCAACACAGTTAAACCAGTCCAATTCGTCAAAGTGTGCGATCGGAAAGTTAAACCCAATACCCCGTAAACCAAAGGTATAAAATGAATGCTAGGTAAAATAGTTGGATCGCGGTGGCGGCGCCGCCACACATCGCCCAATAATTGCGTAGACAATCCGAGAGCGATATTAGCAACTGCTAAATTAATCGTCGTGCGATCGACAAAACTCAAACCGACTGCTGTCAACAACTCCAAACTCCAAGCCAAGGCATAAATTGCCAGAGGGGAAAGTTGGCGTAAACTTCGGAAAATAATCGCAGCCATTATCACCAAAATAGCAGCCAAAACTTCAGCAGAGGGCGAGGAACTCAAGTTACTGCCTGCGTACAGTTCAAAAGAATAAAAAGTAATAGTTGTTAACAGCAAGCTTGCCAGTAAGATTGCCCACCCATCTGCAGCTCGATCGTAAATTTCAGCTAATTGAGAAGACTCAGGTAAACGGCTGGAAAAACGAACAATCATGCTGCGAAGCAACCACAGACACAAAAGAGCGATCGCCCCGGCAATTCCCCAATCCCAACCCGAAACAAAACCTAATTGATCGATCACCGCAGCTACGAAACTCAAGCCAAACCCCACTCCAATCGCAGCCGCTGGTAGCTCGACTAAATAGTAAGTATTGACCAACATTAATCCGGCGGCAACCCCCAAACCAATTAATCGATATCCCGGAAAAATAAAAATTAGAAGTTGGGCAACTATTAAAGCGATCGTACTAAATGTACTGGCAACTCGTTTGTGAGGAACCTCAGTATATTTAGCAACAGCAGTCAAAGCCAAAGGAGTCACCAGCCAGAGTAAACTCCACTGAGGGCGGTGAGTGGCAGTACCCGCAATCAAATAATTTTGCATCAAGACAAAGCTAAATCCTGCTAATACTAAGCCCAGATACCAGGAACTTTGGAACCATGCAGGATGCCAGCGTAAAAAGGCAGAGTTTTCTTGGGAATTTGCCGCTTTCATCCAGACAAAAAATACCCATTCACTCGCCATAAACATTAATAATATTGCCGACCAAATATTGGGGGTCAGGTTTGGGAAAAATAAGTCAATTGCCGAAGCGATCGCGCCTAAACCCATAATGTGAGTTATGGGAACCAAAATTGCTGGATTTCCCTGTTGCTCAGCCGCAGAATCCGGCCTCGCAACTCGCCGGGAATTATCTGGAATTATGTATTTCCAAGCGATCCAACCTAAAATTAAAGTAGAGACTAATAAATTGAGCGATCGCCAAAACGGATTGACAAAACTAATAACAGTTAAAACACTCCCCAAACCGAGAGCAAGGTTTTCGCCAAAACTGGCAAGTTGAAACTTTCGCTTGCGGTAGAGCCACTGCGCTGCACTTACCATTAAAATTAAATAAGGCAACAGCAGAACACCCCAAAAAGCCCAAGGAGTTTCCTGAGAGTTTGTAAGCTGAGTTAAAAATGCCACAACTTGTGTTTTAATCCCTAAAGGAAGCACTCGCCAAAACAGCCAAATACTTTGAAGTCCCACCGCCTCCAGCATTAGCAAATCAAACTCTTGCCAAAACCGCACTAAACGGTTATAAAAAAACCAAACAGCCAATCCGCTAACTGCGATCGCCTGTAGCGGAATGTCACGAAAACAAACCAGCCACCCCAAACCCAACAAACCCATTCCCGCTAATTGCCATTTAAAAAAATTGCTGGGATTTGGCCGATCGGATATATTGTTTTCAATAGTCCCAGATGTGAGGGGGTGCTGCCAATCTAGCCATGCTAAAAGCACGCCACAAATCGCCAAAGCTAAACCCATTTCAGCGATATTTACATCCTTGACAAATATCGCTCGACCCAGTAAAATTCCTAACGAATAAGCTACTAAAGCTGCTTTTTTGTAAGTCAGAAAATCTCTGCTCAAACTGAAAGCAGCGGGGAACGTTTCAGTATTTCCCCCACCTTGGATAGATTGCAATCGTTGTTGCTGAACTTGATAAACTGTAGTAGCAGCAGTTCCCACTGTACCCACATAAACCGCAGTAAGGGCAAAGCCTGCCAAGGCCCACCAAGAGTGCAAATAACTCAATCCCAAGTGATTTAGGGCGATCGATCGAGTGATGTTTTTTCCTGAACAGCTTTGATATTGATATTTGATAATCCGGGCAGTTATCCAAGTCAAAATAAGTGCCGCTGCGATTGCTACCGCCCAATCCCAAGGATACCGCCACAATCCAAAAGTATCCATTGCCCAAAAATTGATCGGCACTAGCAACAGCGTCACTTCTTGCAAAGTTTGAGCAGTCAAGTGCAAATTCTGCTGTCTGTTTGCCCAACTGCTAATCGCCCAAAAGGTTAAAGTATAAGCTAACAAAACTCCGTATTGTCCGGAGGCAGGAAATCTTTCCCACTGACTGGCAGCTAAGACTCCAGAGGAGACAACTACCATGAACACTCCTAAAAACAACAGCCACACCACGCTAATTTCTGCCATTAGCGAGTGCAAAATTTGAGCGATAAAATTAGGGGTTTGAGTAGTTTCTGTGGGCCTAGCAACGCTTTCTCGGCTGCTAGGTACTGCTTTTTGCGTTGATAAGGCAGGTACTTTAGGCTCGGCAATAGGATCTCGCGGGTTTTCAATTTCAGAAAAATCTACAGCGGGATCTCTGATTGGGCAGACTAAATACTGTCGGCACAATTCCTCAACCTCAGCGGGCGAAAGTAAACCTAGCCGCAGCCACGCATCTAAACCTGTCAACAACTCAGGATGCGAGGCTAAGACGCTCAATTCAATTTTGCTCGATCGATCTTTGGGAGACGACATTGGCTTAAACTTGTACTAAGTACCTTCAAGCTATAGCCTAGATTAATGTCGAGCGAACATGGCAACATTCCGCCATCGCAATTGGCACAATAAGTATTTATGACTAAAGAGCTGTAGCAGCCACTGTCAATTGATGAAAAAAATCCCGCTGATGGGCCTACACCAGCGTGCATCAGCGGCTAAAAACTCCAAATTAGGACACAGCAGCGGTTTCCTTACCGATCGACATATTGCAGCAAAGTGTCTACACTAGCATTGTGGTCTATGAAAGAAAACAAATGTTTGAAGAGGAGTTTTCCATCTGCATCCAAAACAAACTGAGCAGGCAAAGGAGCACCTAAAGCCTGACCGACTTGATAAGCACGAAAAACTTGACAGCCTGGATCAGAAAGCAGAGGCATTTTCAAGCCTAAATCTCTAGCCACAATTTGGCTTTGGCGATCGTCGGTACTGGCAACCATCAATAATTCTATATTGCGATCGGCAAATTTTTCCCAGTTTTCATTCAAAGCTTTAATGTGAGGAAAACAGAAAGGGCAATATTGCTTTTCTGTAAAAATCCGCGTAAAAGCCAGGACTACCGGCTTATCGCCCCGATAATTCGACAGCCGCACTAATTTGCCATTATTAATATCCGGCAATTCAAAATCTGGCGTCATCTGTCCCAGCTTCAGAACATTACTCGCCGGAACAGGCAATAGATTTTGGAAAAACCGCTCATTTAACAAGCCGCTAAAATTAGTAGAAGTCAGCATATTTCCTAATGGGGTAATTGCTAATTGCTAATTGGTAATTAAAAATCCGGTTAAATAAATGCCTCTGCGGGTACGGACACGGCAGCGCCGTGTCCGTACAAATATAATCTGCTTAAACCGCAGCAAAGAATACCTTAGACTTGACAGGATCGGGAGTCATGGTCTTGTCACCGGGCTGCCAGCCGGCGGGACAAACTTCATCGGGGTGAGACTGGACGTGTTGGATAGCTTGCAGGGTACGGAGAGTTTCGTCCACGTTGCGGCCGAAGGCAAGATTGTTGATAGTAGAGTGTTGGATGATGCCTTCTTTGTCGATGATGAACAGACCTCGGAGGGCAATGCCTGCTTCTGGGTCTAGGACGTTGTAGGCCGAACTAATTGTTTTTTTGAGGTCAGCAACTAAGGGATAGTTGAGGTCGCCAACACCGCCAGATTTGCGGTCTGTTTGTATCCAAGCGAGGTGAGAGAATTCACTGTCCACGGATACGCCGAGGATTTCGGTATCGATTTTTTTGAAGTCCTCGAAGCGATCGCTAAATGCTGTAATCTCAGTCGGGCACACAAAGGTGAAGTCCAAGGGGTAGAAGAACAGGACTACATACTTTTTGCCTTTATAGTCGGACAGTTTAACAGTCTTGAATTCCTGATCCACTACGGCTGTTGCTGCGAAATCGGGTGCAGCTTGACCAACCCGGAGGCATTCACTGGTCATAGATTTTGTTTCCTTTTTTACGAACTGTTACAAATATATCATACTCATAACGACTACAAGTATCTTCTCGATCAATCAAAAAAAACGCTCTCAAATTTGAGAGCGCAGTTTTTTTGATTAAATAATGGCTCAGGCGGGATTTGAACCTGCGACCTTGGGCTTATGAGTCCCCTGCGCTAACCACTGCGCCACTGAGCCAAATCTACTTCACGATTTACTATCGTAGCACGGTAGGGCTAGCTATGTCTTGTTTTCAAACAACACTCTTTCTAATGACTTCCAGTAAAAGTTATGAGTTTTGGTAATCATTCAAAACCCATAACTTCCGACCAGTCGTTACCGAGAAGCGCTGGACGCATCGTCGGGCAGAAAAGCCATTGGGTTGATAGCACCCTGTCCGGGGGGATGAATTTCAAAGTGCAAGTGCGGCCCGGTACTGAAGCCAGTGCTGCCCATTTCTGAAATCTGTTCCCCTTGAGCGACTCTCTGACCCTTTTGCACCAAAATTCGGCTGTTGTGGGCATAGACAGTCTCAGTGCCGTCAGGATGGGTAATTTCCACCAGATACCCGTAGCCGCCGTCGTTCCACTGAGCATAGGTAACCACCCCGTCTGATGCTGCCACAATTGGCGTGCCGATCGGCCCTGCAATATCAATTCCTTTGTGCATCCGTCCCCACCGCCAGCCGTAGCCAGAAGTAAGAACGCCCTTAGACGGCCAAATAAACCCGTTAGCCGACTGTTGTTTGCCGTTAGGCAGATAAGTATCAGGGCTCGAAAGCGGAGGCAGTTCTGGAGAAACCATGCGTCCCAAAGACGGGTTGCTTAGGGGATCGTAACCGTCGGCTCCCAAAGGAGCAGTTGCCACTACCGGCTGTTCCAGAGTGCTTTTTGGCGTCAGGTTGATCGGTTGCAGTTCCGCTGCGCGAGCGGGGTCTAAACGCTCTTGCTGCTGCTTCTGAACCTGCTGGGACCAGGCTCTCGATGGCGGTCTGCTGATTTCATTCTGCACCGCCTCAGTATATTCGGGGGTGTAGAGATAGGGATTGGCACTTGGCATATCCTCAGACGGGTTGACCGAGGGCCCGTCATTTGGAGCCAGGGACACCGCATTGGCGCCGATCGAATTGCGCGAGGCACGATATTCCTCTCGCAGCCTGACAACTTCTGCCCTCAAGCGTTCGGAATAAGGGTTGAGAGCTTGTGCGGTGGGGAGAGCCTCCGAATTCGACTCTGGTAAAGCGCTAGTTGGATCGGCATTTGAACCCTGGGCGCTAGTATTTGCCACGAAGCTGATCGGCTGCGGGTATTCTCCCGTAGCGATGGCGGTAGCAGTTGCACTGGCTGGCGAGGGCAGGGCACTGGTGTCAACTGCACCTGTAAATGTTGGTTCGCCTTGAAGATCCAGCTTCCGTGGATCGCTAATGGTTTGGGAAACTTGAGTCAGCGGAATGCTGTTAATTTGGGGAACCATCGGCGCTGAAATATTGTTCAGACCTTCCAGGTTCTCCAGGGGAGAGACAACAGGCACTGTGGGCGCGGGTGCTGCAACGCCAGCACCGGCTATTTCCGAGGTAGACGAGCTGGGGTTCAAAGATGCGGGAACCGAACTCGCCGCCCAGACCGATGTAGAGTTGGAGGCAGAATAAGATGCAGCAGCCTCCACCCCTGGATTTTTCAACCCAACTTGGGGAATTTTGAGCCGTTGATTGACATTCAGCAAGTTGGGGTTGCCGAGCTTGTTGACGGAGATCAGATCTTTGGGCGATACGCCGTGACCTTTGGCGATCGCATCTACCGTATCTCCCGGACGCACGCTGTAGAGAACCTCAGCCGGCCGGGCGGTGCTTCCCGCAGGGGGGACTAGCACAGCCGAGGGCAAACTGGGTGTTGCCAAAGACTGTTCTATTGACTCGAATGCTCGATCGGGCGATGCTGCTTGACCTTCCCCGGAATTGGGAATTACAGGTGTGGCATCGAGGTCAGGAATAGTTGTCCCAGTTGCATATCCGGGGGAGGTCAGCGTCGGTGCTGACTCGGGCACAAATGCCGCAGGTGTAGATAAATTTGCTCCCCCTTCCGACCCGAACATAGTTCGACCCGATTCTGTGGTGCGGTTTTCCTGTTTTTTCAAACTGTCGATCGCCCCGTCTGCATTCGGGATGTCGATCGAACTTTGTTCCGGTACCGTCGTGACCAGCGGGGTCGCTGCGGTTGATGGCAGCGCTGTCATCGCTGCACTATCC
Source organism: Microcoleus sp. B5-D4 (assembly GCF_036705145.1). Lineage (NCBI taxonomy): Bacteria > Bacillati > Cyanobacteriota > Cyanophyceae > Oscillatoriales > Microcoleaceae > Microcoleus > Microcoleus sp. B5-D4. The sequence continues at coordinate 143,333 of NZ_JAUBTV010000005.1, forward strand.
AATGGCTCGGAGCCAGTCAGATTTAACTCTTGTTCGGGATTGACCGTCGCTGCGCGATCTAGCGAAGCCGATGTGCTATAGCCGGCGTTCTGTTGTGGTGTGGCTTCCGTCGCAGTCGGAATTCTAAGCTGTTGGCCAACTTGGAGTATGGTATCGGGTTGGATGTCGTTGGCAGTTGCTAGTACCAACGGTTCTACTTCATAATCCCGAGAAAGCTCCCAAAGGCTTTGCCCCTCCTGCACCTTAACCGTCGCCGGCTCAGAAGGTGCTCCGGGCTGTTGGGCCCTGGAACCGTCAACTTGTGCGGACGTAGCGGGCCCGTTGGCCGATACTGGCTGTACTTCAGCGGTGGATTCTGATGTCGGTGCGAGCTCAGACGCGCGAGCGCTGTCTCCATTTCTCGGTAGCAGGATGCCAGAAGCACCTACCGATATTGCCAGCCCGATCGTGGCGAGAGAGCGAACTCTGCCTGTGCTGAGCGTTGTCTGTTTTGATGGTTCCGCAGAACCGTCTCTGTCGATTTCACTAGCCTGAACAGGCTTAATTTGGGGATATGTTCGTTTCAAAAAAACGACCTCCTACTGAGAAGCGCTAACTGTCCTTGGAAACACTCAAGGGGATCGCATGACGCTGAATTTAAATCAACAAGCAAAAATATTCTGATTGTTGACAGCTATCATGCTTAGGCCAGATTACCTTGCTTTTTAAATTTAGACAAGCTCAAACCGTCATAAATTTTAAAATTCTCGGTCAAACCTGCTGCAATTAACCCCACAAGCCTTACACCGCAATAGCTGGAACGAATACATAAAATCTTCATTCCCGTAAGGCTCTGAACTCTCACCTATTATCAGACTTTAGGCTAATTTCCGGACAACCTACAACCGTATATTTACTAGATATAGTGTTCAGACCCAAGCTGGTACTCGCTGACGCCCTAAATCGCTAAAATCCTCTGTTTTTGTTGCTGAATCCTCTTGGGAGTAATTTGGTGTTGCTGATAACAATCTGTTTTTGAATGAATAAAATATATTAATGTCGGCTATCTAGATTTTCACCCCTTTGATACAAATTTCTTATATTAAAATGGAGACTTGGCAGCCTCCACCAGCTATTAAATATCTATATATTTATGTGTTGATAATGATTTATCCCAGCTCCCCCAACTGTCGTTTAGCCTCAAATAAACCTACAGCGGCGCTGACGGAGAGGTTCAAACTCCTGACTCCAGGCTGGCTCATCGGAATAAAAACTGTGGCATCGCAGGCATCCAAGACGAATTGGGGAATGCCTACAGTTTCCGAGCCAAACATCAGCCAGTCGCTGGGCTGAAATTGGAATTGCGCGTAATTGCATCGCCCGCCAGTGCTGAATCCGATCGAGCGTCCCCCGCGCTGCTCCCGATAGACCAGAAAAGCCGCTAAGTCTTCGTGGCAGTGGAGATTGACGTAGGGCCAGTAATCTAAGCCGGCCCGTTTCAGGTAGCGATCGCTAATTTCAAACCCCAGCGGGCCGACTAAATGCAGTTCCGTGCCTGTGGCAGCGCAAGTGCGGGCGATATTGCCAGTATTCGGGGGGATTTGCGGGTGAATCAAGACAAGTTGGGGCATGAAGCTAATTAAAAGCGTAAAATACAGCTATTGGGAAATTTATCAAACTACCCACAGGTAGATATACCTTATAGCTTTTATTTATAACCTTTGTCGAGCTCCATTGATTAAATATTCTGATTGGTTTTTGGGAGGTGCTCTGCAACTTTTGACAATCAAGCATCCAGGATACCCGCCACGTGATTCATCCGTCCAGAAATAAAAAACCTGTATCCGATAAAGGAGTCCCCGAATTTATCGGTGGGGTCAATCTAAAATCTAAAATCTAAAATCTAAAATCGATTGACCGGGAGGTTCGGGCTATTTGTATTTGCTGAGTACGCAGAGGCAGGGGGCTAGTGAAAGCCCCCCTTATCATAACGGCGGGTACTTCAGGCAACTAACTGGGCGCACAAGTTGTCTTCAAGTTCCCATTCTTGGTGAGCCATACCATTAATCCCTTGCAGAATAATACTGCGGGTGTCTGAACCGCCCTCGTGTAGCTTCAACCACTGCTGGGCCGTGTTGCCTTCCCGGAGAATCTTTTTGAGTGGCGAGAGAAAGCAGCTAAAGCCGCGTTTTTTGGCTATAGGCCACACTTCGCGGTAAATTTCCTCAATCCAATCTCGTGCCAGAATAGTTCTGCCGTCTTGCCAGTGGGTAAGTTCGGCATCCAAACTTTGCCGGGATGCAGCAATTTCGTTGGCGTCTGTGAGAGCAACTAAGTCTTGGTTGCGGGTGGCTGCTGGCAAGGTGCTGAGCTCTAAAGGGTCTAAGCTGGGGTCTTCCATCATCTGCCAAATGCGAGCTTCTAGTAAGGCAGTGATGGCTAACAAAGCCAGAGGATTGACTTCGAGGTCGCAAATTCTCAGTTCGAGGCGGTTGAGACAGTAGGGGCGACGATCGCCATTTGGTCGCACTGCAGACCACAAATGGCGGACGTTTTGCATAGTGCCGAGTTCTAGCTGTTCTTCAGTCCACTGGATGTAATGTCTGTGACTTTCAAACAGGGGAACGATGGCGGGAGTTTTGGGAAACAAACCCCACCGAGTCGAATGATAGCCCGTGACTTCCCCGTCGAGGAAGGGGGAAGAGGCGCTCAAGGCAAGGTATAGCGGTGCTTCGACGCGGGCGAGGCGGATGGCGCGCATCAGCATTTCTGGTTGGGAGATGCCGATGTTGATGTGAATGCTGGCGGTGACGACTTTGGTGCCGTAGGTTTGCTCGATGTAGGTGTGGTAGGGGTTGTTGGGATCGGATCGGTAAAATCGATCGCTCCCTCCGAGAGACAAGGTACTTCCCGGCAGCAAGGTATAGTCGCCCAATTGTTTGAGATACTCGCGCAGCCGAACTCGTGGCTTGACTAAGGCACATAACAGGCGATCGTAGCTGCACAGCGGGGCGGTCGTGTACTCCACATTGCGGCTATCAGGCTCCCGCACAAATCCCTCTAGATCGGCGACTATGCGATCGGAGAGACCGACAACCTCACCTTCGGGAGTGCCGGTATACATTTCTACTTCAAAGCCTTTTGATAGCAGCACGTTTGTTCCTCAGCTAAGTTGAGTGCTAGTTTCTAGTATCCCAAAAATTGACCGGTTCATACTATATTCCACTAGGTAGAGTTGAAATTTTTCGCGACTGGCACTGAAACGGGGTTTTTCGGCGCCAGCTTTGTTTGAGCGTTTGTTTCCTAGTTGGGGGCCTGCCATGACAAATAATGCCATCGCAAAGAGTTTCCGAGACGGTTTGAGAGTCAGAAAGGCTGTTTGTTCGATCGCGCTTGTGTTTGATTCGGTATTGGGGGCGATCGAACTTGTGGTGAATAGAACCCACTCCTGCCTCAGTTCCACATCTATTTTCTGCCTTGAGGGGGATAGCCGCAGATATATCTTGGGTGCGATTCTAAAAGAGGGCTCTGCAATATTTTTGAGCTATAGTATTAACCCCTAAAAATCCCTGTGAAAGAGCAAGAAAGAACCCCTCCCAATTTTTGGAATATGCTAAGCAATTTAGCCTTAGTCCGGTTTTTGCTTTTATTTGCTTCTGGTTGGGCTGGACTGCAACTTTTAGCTTACTTTGAAACTGCCGTCGCGGTTTTCACCATTGCTGCACTCGTGGCTTTTTTGCTCAACTATCCGGTGCGAACTCTCCAGAGATTTTTACCGCGAAGTTTAGCTGTCGCCTTCGTTGTCCTGCTCACCATTTTAGTTTTTGGCGGTCTCACCGTCACTGTAGGCGTCACTCTTTTATCTCAAGGACAGCAATTAATTGACAGCATGACTGAATTTGTGAATGCTTTAGCGCCTCTGTCCGAGCGCATCGAAGCATTTTTGCGAGCAAGAAACCTGCAAGTTAACCTGCGAGTTATTGAGGAACAACTGCGAAATCAAGCTTTGGCAGGAGTTGTATCGAGTATTGCTTTTTTACAAGTATTTTTAACCAATTTATTGAATTTAATATTAATTATGGTAGTGGCTTCTTTCATGTTACTTGATGGAGAGAGGCTGTGGCTGTTAGTTCTCAAATTTATACCCCGACACCTGCACAGGCGTTTAAGTGTAACAATAGAGAAAAACTTTTTAGGATTTTTTCAGGCACAAATCCTGTTAATGTTATTTTTGACAACAGCAAGTTTTTTAATCTTCCTGCTGTTAGATGTAAAATTTCCCTTGATTTTAGCCTTTATTATCGGATTGTTTGATTTAGTTCCAGGGATCGGAGCGACGCTGGGGATTAGCTTAGTTTGTTTTATTGTATTGTCTCAAAATGTGTGGCTATCTTTAAAAGTATTGGCAGCTTGCATTGTTTTGCAGCAAATTCAAGACAACTTTATTCATCCGAGACTCATGCAAAATTCCCTTAACCTCAATCCGGTAGTGGTATTTTTTGCACTGTTAGTCGGAGCAAGATCAGCAGGACTTTTAGGTATATTTCTGGCGATTCCGCTAGCGGGAGTTATAGTTAGCTGGTTTGACATTGAAGAAATGCAAGCGGAAGGTTAATTGATGCAGCCCTCCTATTTTATATCCAATCCCGCTGGAAAATTCGGTTTTAACTTACAGACTAGAAGTCCCATGCTTCAAAAACTCTCCTGTGCCCAAAGCGCAACTACAAGTAAAGAGAAAAAAGCACTGTATGGTACACCTTACTGCGTACAGTTAATGAATAAATTGCAAGTCAGTAGGAAATCTTTCTTCTTCTGGTTCTGGATCATAAATATAATCGCAGTCAAAACGCAGAGCTTGAGAGTGGCGGCTGATAGAAAATCCGCAATTACTCACCATTTCTGTAGTAAAAGTTGCCATGACTAACTCAATGAGCTTTCTGTAGGAAATGTTAGGAATTTGAACGTAATAGGTGCGTCTGGCAAAAAATATTCTCTCATCTTTCGGGAGAATTATGCCATTAATTCTGTGTGCGTGTTGAATCGGCTTGATATAGGTTTCAATAAACTGCGACTGATTTTTTTGGAGTCTCGCTAATCTTTCGTGTTGCAACCAGCTCATTTGAAACACAATTTTAATAAATTCAAACCCCAAAATGTAGTTAAAAACATTATTGCGTTCTTCTGTACTCAAGACGAAGCGGAGTGCAGATTCTAAATATTGGTCAGTTTCTCGGCGCGATTGTTGAGCTGAGTGGATATAAAATTGTTTGATGTAGCTTCTTAAATCTGATTCGTTTAATTGTTTTTTGACCCGAAATCTGATTAAATACTCTTTGACTCGGTGTAGAGTATCTACATCTTCAAACATTTTTGAGACTAAACCGTCGGCTGTATAATTATCTAAAAATTCTGCTTGCAAGTCGGGAGTAGATGCACACAATATGTAGCAGAGGGACAAGACATAGCGTCGCTGGTTCCAAGGCAAGCTTTGGGCCCAATCTTTAACTTCTACAGGGAGTTTTTGCAGCACGGTATCTGTGTGGGGGAGTTGAGCAAGGTCGGCATATTTATGTTTTTGTTTAATCATTGCCTGAAACCTTATATTAGTAAGTATACAGAGTAATATATGGCAGATGATGGGAGGGGGAAGCTGCGACGGAGGGTTGCAAGTTGTTCTGTCTTATTTTCTTGCCATCTATCTAAATATACATTCTGTAGGGAACATGGGGCGTGATCTGTCTCACACTTTAGCGAGTTTTAAATCACAAATGCTAGCTCTTCGCATCACATTTGGGGGCGACGAGTGCCACCCGTAAAACTTCTTCCCGTCACCGGCGCAACATTGGGTTTCGTTGAGGATTAAGTCGGGTGATTCATGAGTTTTTGTTAGTAATAATTACTGAGTTCAATCATGAAATTGACTACAAGTATTTTCCCGGAAAATCAGTGCCAAGACTTAACTTTTCGCGATCGCCTCTTGCAACAAGTGCGACAGTGGCTTGATAACATTGCCGTGGGAGAGCCACCAGTAACTCAGTGGTGTGCCCAGTTATACGCGCAGGGTGTCATTGTGAGAGAGATATGCAGCTATGGGGACACCATCTTTTCCACATACCGCCTATGTGCAAGCTGAATCCTGTGTATGAGGAATTAATTGGGTTAAGCTTTCGCTCGCCCTCGTTTTTTCCTAACCTATACGGGGAAGATGTAACGCCGTAGCTAATTGAGGGGTGTCATACCTCGATCGCCCCTTGATATCAATTATTTATGGGGTCTGTCGCTCTGGTAGTTGCGAGAGCCATAATTTAAGCCATAATTGTTGATAATATCAATGGATGCCTCTCGATAGGAGTGGGTATCCATCGTGGCGCTTAAGCCAAAAATAACATCAAACGGTAGCAGCAAAAACAATAACTATAAAAATAATTTAATAATCTACGTGGGCTCAGGGAAGTGAATATGTTTAACGCAACTGAACTGCTGATTAAGGCTTTTGTCAATCGCCTGATTGAAGGCTACCGCCACACTTACGGCGGGTTTAAATCTGACTATGGCGAGATTATTGCTTGGGTGGCGAGTATGGCTTTAGAAAATATTGCTAATAGCGATGCTCTTTACCATAATGTCGAACACACTATTTTAGTGACCTTGGTGGGACAAGCAATTCTGGGGGGGAAGCACATCCGCGAAGGGGGTGTTTCCTGCGAAGATTGGTTGCACTTCCACATTGCTTTGCTATGTCACGATATCGGGTATGTTAAAGGTGTTTGCCGACAAGATAGAACAGATTTAGGACTGTATGCGACGGGAATAGGTGACATGAAATTAACGCTGCCTCCGGGGGCCACGGATGCTAGTTTGATGCTTTATCATGTCGAGCGCGGAAAAATGTTTATTGACGAGCGTTTTGGCGGTCATAAACTGATTGATGCTGAGCTGATTAAGCATAATATTGAGCTGACTCGTTTCCCAGTGCCTGCAGATGAAGATTATCAAGATACTGTCAATTATCCGGGTTTAGTTCGGGCTGCCGATTTAATCGGTCAGTTGAGCGATCCACGATATTTGCAAAAGATTGCGGCGCTGTTTTATGAGTTTGAGGAGACTGGGCAAAATCTGGTTTTGGGCTATCAGAATCCGGGGGAGTTGCGGGATGGTTATCCGAAGTTTTATTGGAATGTGGTTTATCGATATGTGAAGGATGCGATCGGCTATTTGGAACTGACGCAGCAGGGGAAACAAATTGTTGCTAATCTGAGCGCAAATGTGTTCCGGGTGGAGCATTCTAAGGTAGGATTGGAGGAGGTGGCTGTCGTTAGGTAGGTTTTGGGTAGATGTCGGGCGATATTCAGCAATCCTGTTGATATTGCAGCGCTAAATCTTCGATGAGTTCCACCATTGCGCGAACCATAGGCATTTTAGTGAGAATTTCGATCCAATACCACTGTCCGTTAGGATTGAGTTCGATAAAATAGAGCGTATCATCCTCGTCGCGAATGATGTCGAATGCACCAAAATTCAAACCAAACTCGTCAAGCATTTGATGAAGTTTGTTGAGGTAGTCGATCGGCAAATTGTCGGGAACGTGAACGAGTTTCTCCGGTTCGGTGACGCGCCAATCCAAAGTCACGTCTGCATCGTTGGTATGTTTGGCATCAATCCGGCAAACAAAACTATGCTTGCCGATTAATGTAACGCGATATTCGGCTTTCTTTTGAATGCGTTTTTGAATAAAAACAGGCGCTAATCGAATGCTCTCTCGAAATGCTTCAAGTGTTTCTACATCAATGGGGCGAGTATAGCAAGCATACTGCTTTTCATCATGTAGGAATCCAGAGTAGCGCATCGGTTTGACAATGCACTTACCCTGTTGTGTCACAAAGTTGCAAGCAGCATCGTAGGAATTGGTTACGAGTGTTGGAGGGATAGTAATTCCCAGTTTTTGAGCAATTGGAATCTGATTGATGCGATGGGAAGGCAATCTAATTTTGTAGTAGTTATTGACCCACCTCGCTTTGGGATATAAGCCAGACAGAGAGTACATTAAAGATTCTGTTTCTTCTTGACAATACTTGATTGCCCAAGCATCATCAACTTCTGGAAACACTTGATAATCTTCTGGTTTTCGCCACCAAATCACGCCAACATCTTGAACTTCTCTCAAAGAGTCTTCAAAAGACAAAAAACTTTGACTGGGATTGCCCGAAGCTTGCCACGAGTAAGCATATTTGCTTTTTTTTATAAAACTTTCTGAATTTAATCGAATTGCTCGAATATTTGATTTTTGCAATTGGTTGATAACGACATCCGCATGAATGTCAGTCTCGGAAGTCACGATTAAAAGGTCAGTCATACTATTTTATATTTTAGATTTGAGATAGGAAATGATGGATAATGTATGGGTTTCGAGCTTGTATGCGGTTAGATTTTTTTTGAAACTGGTATCGCAATCAAACTAATTGAAATAATGTTGACAGTGAAAGACCTGTCATGCAAAAATTTATACAGGTCTTTCAAGAACATAAAGGGCGATCGAATTATCTGTTAATTATTAAAATTTCTAGTCGTCTTCTTGCGAGTCCTCATCGGATTTTGTAAAAGGCCAACCAACACTTTCACTCGTGGAAGAGCTCTTAGTACACCAGGAGCCGCTCATGGAGGTGATATTAGAAGTCTGCGTGCTGGGATCGTAGCTAGCTTGCTCTTCGGAAATGCCGTACTTGGGCAAGATGCTTAGGTGCATCATCAAGGGATGCGTTTTTTTGTCGAGAGCGAGTTGGGTAGTCGTCATAAGTTAGTTTCTTTGAGCGATGATTTGATATTCACAATGCTACAGCTTGCCAATTAATTTGTATAGTCGAAAAAGGTCGGATAAAGTCGTATAATATAAAAAGTTTTGATAAAGCTTTAATCGTTTTTGTATTTAAGGCGAAAATAGTCGGATCGAGACGGTTATAATTTTGTTGTGGCGAGTTCGTGAGGAAAGCTAATGAACGTTAAAGAAGCACTGGCTTTTGCTGATGAAGTGGTCTTTGCGAAAACTGGCAAGCATTTAGATGATATGCAAGTTGGCGTGATTGAGGGCGTTTTGAAGCGGCAAAAGTACGGCGATATTGCCCAAGGGCTGAACTGTACTGAGGGTGATGCTAAAGATGTTGGCTACGAGCTATGGGAGTTTTTCTCTGATGCTTTTGGAGAAGAGGTTAATAAATTAAATTTGCGATCGGCACTGATCCGCAAGTCGAGGATTCGCAACGTTATTGGCAGCGTCATTAGTGGCAATCATGTTGCTCGTGGTCATGTAATCGGATCTCTGAATGTCTGCACATCACAGGAAGAGTCGCCTGAGTTTTTGCGGGGAAAGCAGCGGGCGAAAATGGAGGCGATCCAACGCTTGCAAGCAGTAGGCTTGACCGATGAGCAAATTGCGAAATGCTTGGATATGACACTAGAAGAGATTCGACAAGTCGATTTGACAGAATAGAAGATAGAGCAAGCGCTAATGGCTGAGGGATTCCCAGGCTCAAGCTTGGATAGAGCATCCGATATCTAGTTTTGGTAACTCGCCCAATCCATTTTCCCAATGGGTTAAAATAAGAGGTAAGTCATTTTAAAAGAGATTGACCATGAGATTCATTAACCCCAAAACCGATTTTGCCTTCAAAAAAATATTCGGTTCAAATCAAAGCAAACCAATCTTAATCAGTTTTCTGAATGCCATGATTTATGATGGTAATCCCACCATCGCTGACTTAGAAATTATCGACCCGTATTTAGCATCAAGAGTACAGTATCTCAAAGACTCTTACCTGGATGTCAAAGCCAGGCTTGCAGGAGGCGCAACTGTAATTATCGAGATGCAAGTTTTAAATGTAGAATCTTTTGCGAAACGGGTGGTTTACAATACGGCGAAAACTTACTCGACACAACTGATTCGCGGTGAAGGTTACTTTAAGTTAAAACCAGTAATAGCTTTGACAATTACTGATTTTGAAATGTTTGACAATGACCGAGAAGTAATTTCTCACTTTGTGTTCAAGGAGAAAAAGCGTTTATTTGATTATGTCGATCCAGAGATAGAACTGATCTTTATCGAGTTGCCAAAGTTCAATAAACAATTGGATGAATTAGAAACTTTGACTGACAAGTGGGTTTATTTTATGAAAAATGCTCCCAGTTTGGAAGTGGTACCGCAAACAATGGAAACAGTCTCGGAAATACAGCAAGCCTTTGCGATTGCTAATGAAACTAACTTGAATCCAGAAGAGTTGGCAGATTTAGAAGCACGCGAAAGGTATATTCTGGATCAGCAGGGAATCTTGCGAAAGGGAATTGAAGAAGGACTCGCACAAGGGCGTGAAGAAGGCAGAGAAGAAGGCAGAGAAGAAGGCAGAGAAGAAGGACTCGCTCTAGGAATGAGAGAAAAGGCTCTAGAAATTGCTAGGCAACTTCTCAATGTCCTTGACAATCAAACAATTAGTCAAACAACTGGTTTGAGTGTTGAAGATATCGAAAACTTGCGGGAGGAATGAAAGGAAGGGACAAAGTGCGATCGCACAATTAGTACACCTTTTCTCGCTACTAGGATCAGCCTGGTAGCGCAGGTTTTTGAGGTTCTGCCTCTTTGATTGAGAATGACGCTAAATATTAACTCTCATCCACTTAATGCTCAAGGATGAGTCTGCCCTCTCTCTAAAGGAAGATTTCATTAAACCAGTAAATTCCGTATGATGCTGTAAAAGTCAGTCAGAGGGGAAAGCTATCTCCGACTCTAGCTCCGAATAACTGACCAATCTTACAATATAAAAAAATACATCTCATGACATCAGTCACTCCCAATCAAACTTCCTCTCAATACGAAGTTACAGAATCAGAAGAAAAAATTGAGTCTCTGGTAGAAGAAGTTAAGCCAGAAAGCGAACTCGATTTAGAATTCCTCTACACCAGAGACATTGAATTCCGACAAGAAACAATTTATTTCATTGTAGTCGATCGCTTTTACGACGGCGACCCCGCAAATAACGAAGGCCCAAACCCAGAACTTTACGATCCAGAAGGCAAAGATTGGGGCAAATATTGGGGCGGCGACTTGCAAGGAGTTATCGACAAACTCGATTACTTAAAAGATATGGGAGTTAGCGCAGTTTGGCTGACTCCACTGTTCGAGCAAGTAGAAGCATTGTTTGTCGAACAAGCTGCAATTCACGGCTACTGGACTAAAGATTTCAAGCGACTAAATCCCCGCTTCATTGCCACAGGCGACAATCCTTCTATTAACCAAACACAAGAAAGTAAAGATACGGTATTTGACAAATTAGTACACGAGTTGCACCAGCGAAACATGAAACTCGTACTCGATATTGTCTGCAATCACAGCAACCCAGATTTTAGTGGCAAAAAAGGGGAACTCTACGACGACGGCGTAAAAATAGCTGACTTTAACGACGATGAAGATGACTGGTATCACCACTACGGCGAAGTCCAAAACTGGGAAGATGAATGGCAAGTCCAAAATTGCGAACTATCGGGTTTAGCAACTTTCAACGAAAACAATATTGCCTACCGGAATTACATTAAGTCAGCAATTAAACAATGGCTCGACAGAGGTGTTGATGCTTTGCGGGTTGATACAGTTAAGCATATGCCTATTTGGTTTTGGCAGGAATTTAATGCTGATATTTTAGCACACCGACCTGATGTTTTCATTTTTGGCGAATGGATTTACAGCGACCCTAGAAACGATCGTTCTGTGGAATTTGTCAACGAGTCGGGGATGACTATTTTAGATTTTGGTCTGTGCGTGGCAATTCGAGAAGTATTGGGGAAGGGTGCGGAGGCGGGATTTAAGTTAGTCCAAGATGTCCTGAATTTGGATCACCGCTACTACGGGGCGACGGAGTTGATTACTTTTATTGACAACCACGATATGCCGAGGTTTCAGTCGTTGAATCCCGATGCAGAAATGCTGCGGTTGGCGATATGTTTAATTATGACTACTCGCGGCATTCCCTGCATTTATTACGGCACCGAACAGTATCTGCACGATGATACCGAAGGGGGAAATGACCCTTACAACCGCCCGATGATGGAAAAGTGGGATACTGATTCGCCGATTTACCGAGATGTGCGGTTGCTGTCTGGATTGCGGCGGCTGAATCCAGCTATTTCGATGGGGAGTCAGTGGCAAAAATATCTAACTGCTGATGTTTATTGTTACGTGCGCCGCTATCGCGATTCCGTGGTGTTTGTAGCGATGAATCGTGGCAATTCTGTGACAATTAAAGAGGTGGATACTGAGCTGCCTGATGGAGAGCATACGGAGGTTTTATCGCGCCGTAAGTTTGAAGTTAAAGATGGGATGCTGTACAACTTAGAGTTGGGTTCGCAGGAAGTAATGATTTTTAGCCGCGTCGGAGAACGAGTTAAGGCGAAAACTATTGTGCGGGCGCAGCTTAACAGCGTTAGAACTCAGCCTGGGGAAAGAATTGTGGTGATTGGAGATTGTCCTGAATTGGGGAATTGGGATATTAGTAAGGGCTACCCGTTGGAGTATATCAATACTAATACTTGGTTTGGGGAAATTCCTTTTAATGAAAGTGCCGGGAAGTTGATTTCTTATAAGTATGCACTGCTACGGGAAGGACTGTCGCCGCTGCGAGAAAATCTGGTTTGTCGCCGCTGGGTTTTAGTTTCGGAAGGGACTGTGAAATGGCGGGATAAGTGGGCGAGTGGACGCGAGTCGTGATTTTTAATCAACAGGCTTTCCGGCCTGTTTTACCAGTTTTTAATGAACAGGCAAGATGCCTGTTCCACAACCAAGTTTCTGTTTTGTGGAACGGGCCGGAGAGCCCGTTGGTGATATTACGAGTTTAAAGCGATCGCAACTTCTCGACTACCATATCGACATAACGTTCGCTACTGTGCTGGTTCAAAACCATTTCGTATCCCCGCTGCGCTTGAGATTCAGCTTCTTGAGGATTTTTTAGCAAATGGACGATCGCCTCGCGCAAACCTGCGGCATCTCCCACATCTACCACTTTGGCAATATCCGGGGTGGCTAAATAATCGACCATACCTTGAGTCCGAGTAATGACGACCGGTCGCTTGCAGGCCATTGCTTCCACCAAACCCTGCACTCCCGCAGCATATTTATTGTCCACCAAACAAACTGCAATTACGTCTGCATCGCGGTAAAGCTGCACTAAATCCGGCCATTCGTAGAATTTGCGCGACATATTTTCTGGCATAGTATCGGGGAAAGCTTGCGATAAAGCTTTGGCATCTTTAGAAAAACCGCTAATTTTTACGTCAACATCTAAGTCAGCAGTTGCTGCTGCTAGGAGTCGGTAGTCGCGCTTTTCTAATCCGACGCTAACAACTGTTTGCCGCTTTTTCTCGCCAGAAACGGGGCCCGGTGTGAAAAACTGGGTGTCTGTCTGTTCTAGAAGCACTAAGATGCGCGATTCAGGTATACCTAAATAGCTGCGGAGGAAGTTTGTTTGAGGGCTGGCGCAGGCCATGAACAGGTCAATTTTGTCAGCCAAACCGAATAGTTTCAGCGCGAGGCGGCCGCGCAGCCGATCGATATTGTGAAAATATACAATAATTTTCGGGCGATCAGACGATTCACCGCACACCGCCGCCACTGGAATGCCAATGTCCTCGCCGGTACAAAATATCACGTCGTCGCTGCTGACTTGCTCGGACAACTTGCGGGCGGCGGCCCAATGTTCGGGTTTAGAAGAAATTTTCGATCGCAGCTTGTCGCTCAACGATATCGCTTCGCCATCCGGGGCGTGGACAGTGGCATTTAAGCGGTCTCTGAGGGCTCGCAGGACGTGGCGAGGGCATTTGCCTAGTTGTGCATCGCGGTCAATTCCATCTAGGTCTATTTTGCGACCTAATGCCAAATGGTATTTCAAAGTATTCTCCTTATAATCATGTTGGTGCTGGCACAAATTATCTAACCTCAGAAGATTCTATCCTCTGCTGTTGAAAGTGCTAGTGCGATCGGTCAGTCGATTTTAGATTTTAGATTTTAGATTTTAGATTTTAGATTGGACTCTACAGATGAATCTGGGGGGTTCTCCCTCATGTGTGAATTTTTTTGAGTTCCACGAATCCTGTCTGGGGCTTGTATCGCAAGGGCGCTGACGGTTAGGAAACCGGGTTTCTCGGCATCGGCGCGCAAATCCTGTAGGAATAAAAAACAGTGACACGCGCCGATCGATTCCAAGGACTTAAGCTTTTATGCTGAAGTTAGCTAAAAAATTTATGTTTAACCTCATGTATATTTCTCCAGAGCAAGACCAAAAAATTCGCTACACCCTGCGCGAGTGCGGTCAAGAAGCTTACAAGCTCGCAGCCGAACCTTTTGAAGTTTGCGAGAAAGGGCCCAACGACTACGTGACGAGTATCGATCAATACCTAGACCGACAACTATCGGCAGCATTTAGCGCTTTGTTTCCTGAAGACGGCAGGATAACGGAGGAAAACGCCGCTTCCAGAGCAGCTTACGGGGCCAATTACCAGCGGCTCTGGTGCATCGATCCCCTCGACGGAACTGAAGAATTTATTCGGGGAAAACTACACTACGCTTCGATGGTGGGGCTGCTGCTTGAGGGGGAACCGGTGGCCGGCTGGCTCTACGCCCCGGCTTTTGACCAAATGTATTTTGGCGGCAAAGGTTGGGGATTGTTCCAAACTGTGGGAGCCCAAGCGCCGCAGCCGATCGCCCTATGCAAACCGCCTGCTCCGACAGCGGAAAATTGTAAAATTATTCTCGGAGACAAAGACCAGAAAAACTACGCCCGGGCGATCGCCCAAAGCATCCCCGGAGCAGAATTTTACTCGTTGGGCAGCTTTGGCTTAAAAGTGATGGAAGTTATCTTCGGTCGAGCTGGTTTGTACCTGTATCTCAACGGCAGAGTTAAAGTGTGGGATACCGCCGGCCCTCTGGCTCTAGCAAAAGCAGCCGGATTGGTTTGTTGCGACTTGCAAGGTCAACCGCTGAGGTGGACTAAAGATGCGATCGAGCCGGAGACTCTGGCCCACACGCAGTCAATCGCGATCGGCTGGCCGGACTACATAGAACCTCTGTTGGGCAAAGTTCAAAAGGCAGTGGCACGCTTGTAAACCCGTTTAAGATTAAAGAATCTGCCGATTTTACGTGAAGCGGGCCTCTGCACCCTTATCATCAATTAAAGGAGCAACGGATTGTTTGTGTTCCCAAACATCGATCGTTCCCTAGCTGTTGGGTGTCGCCTAATCATATTTTCCACCTCCGCGAGTTTGCGTCAGGAACCTCAGCCCTGACGGCGTGAGGCTTGGAAGAGTAATCTGACAAGCCATTCTGACCAGCTATCGTCTTAACTGACTACGTTTTTTGAGTCACGACACTCCTTGAATGCGAAGCCAGTTTTCGGCTATGTCGCTGAAGGTTAAACAGCCCTAATGTCACTGGGGCAGTGCTTTGGGCCCAACAAGCTCACTAAACCAAGGCGCAGGCTAACATCACCCCGAAAGGGAGGCTCGAAAGAGCAAAACACTATGCGTACAGGGCTGGGAAGTTTGAGGCGGTAATTGTCCCGCTGAAAGTGCAACACAAAAGCACACCGAGCCAACCAGTCCCAAGGCGGTAGTAATCAAAAAAAGACAATATAAAGCCGTCCTAGAAGGACGGGGTTTCTACCCATTTTTTTGATGAAGACAGAAGCTTTCAGTGAGCTATTCCCTCTATTTAAGGGTGCTAACCCAGAAACCTTGGGAGGGCTGCTATCAAATGCCGTCAAGCATGAGTATCCCCCGGGCCGAGCTGTGGTGATGGAGGATTCTTGGGGCAACGCGATTTACTTTGTCGTGTCTGGCTGGGTAAAAGTCCGCCGCTTGTCAAACGATCGAGCTGTATCAATGGCTATTTTAGGACGGGGTGCCTTCTTCGGCGAAATGGCCATTCTGGACGAATCTCCTCGATCGAATGACGTACTTGCTCTATCGCCGGTGCGACTTCTCAGCGTCACAGCTCAGCGATTTATCCAAACCCTGTTTAAAGATCCGCAATTGCACCACCGGATGCTGCAACTGATGGTGCGGCGACTCCGCCAAACCAATCACCGCTATCAACTCCGAAACCGCCAGCCAGCGGTTAAACTAGCAAATACTTTAGTCGAGCTGGCAGAAAACTACGGTCAGAAAACTGCTGAGGGCAAAGATATCTTCAATATTCCTTATGAAGACTTAGCTGATGTCACAGATATCACCCTAGATGAAACCAGCAAAATTATGGAAAAACTCGATAGTAAAGGTTGGATCAAAATCGATCCAGACCGCGAAACTATCCATTTGATCAACCTCAAGCACTTGATTAATTTGGCAAGTCAATGACTGATGTTACTTATGAGGATACCTCGTCGGCTGCCGACAACCGTCAGGGGCAACTAACAGCACCGACAATTCAATATTCGGTGGCGATGCCCAATCCTGAATCCCACCTGTTTGAAGTAACTTTGCGCGTGCAAGGTTGGTCGGAGCCGGTTTTGGATTTAAAAATGCCTGTCTGGACTCCCGGTTCTTACTTGGTTCGAGAATACGCCCGCCACCTGCAAGATTTTAGCTCCCATGGGGGCGCTCAAGCTTTACCTTGGCGCAAGCTCAGCAAAAATCACTGGCAAATCGAGACTGATTCGGTGTCAGATATCACGGTTCGCTACCGCATTTTTGCCAACGAACTGACAGTGCGAACCAATCATTTAGACTCGACTCACGGTTATTTCAATCCGGCGGCTTTGTGCTTTTTCTTGCCCGGTTTTGAGAGCAACTGCTACACTATAACCGTTGTGCCACCGCAGCCAGAATGGCGCACCGTTACTACTTTGCCGCCTGTTTATGGTCAAAATCTTACTTTCGCTGCTGCGGATTTTGATACCCTTGTAGATAGTCCTTTTGAGATTGGCTGTCACGAAGTATACGAGTTTGAAGTGATGGGAAAACCCCACCAGCTAGTTGTTTGGGGAAAAGGCAATTTAGAACCAGATCGGGCGATTCGAGATATCCAAAAAGTGATCGAAGTCGAGGCAAAAATGTTCGGCGGTTTGCCTTACGAACGCTATGTGTTTTTCCTGCATTTGTCCGGCTCGGGTTTTGGCGGTTTGGAACACAAGGAGAGTTGCACTCTCAACTATCCGCGTTTTGGTTTTCGGGCTAAGGAAAAGTATGAACGCTTTATTCAGTTGGTAGCTCACGAGTTTTTTCACCTGTGGAATGTCAAGCGCATTCGACCGAAAGCTCTCGAAGTATTTGACTACGAAAAAGAAAATTACACTCCTTCTTTATGGTTCTCTGAAGGCACTACCAGCTATTACGATTTGGTGATTCCTTTTCGAGCTGGACTCTACAACGTGAAAGGTTTTTTCCAAGGTATGGCTAAGGAAATTACTCGCTTGCAGACGACTCCGGGGCGGAGCGTGCAGCCTCTGAGCGAGTCGAGCTGGGATGCTTGGATTAAACTTTATCGCCGGGATGCTAATAGCGACAACTCGCAGATTTCCTATTATTTGAAAGGGGAAGTTGTGTCGTTTTTGCTCGATTTGTTGATTCGAGCCAGACACGGCAATGAGCGATCGCTCGATGATGTGATGCGTTTGATGTGGCAGCAGTTTGGCAATGCTAATTCTGCCCAAAACGGCGATTTTGACCTGAAGTCGGGAACAGACGGCAAATCGGCGCATTTGACCTCAAACGGACAGTTAAATTCTCCTTCGCTGCCAGCAGAAATAGGCTTTACTCCCGAAGAGTTGCAAAGTGCGATCGAGTCCGTCGCGGGCATTGATTTGAGCGACTTTTTTGCGCGCTATATAGACGGCACAGAAGAGTTGCCTTACAACAAGTATCTGGAACCTTTCGGGCTAGAACTCACCGCAGGTGAAACTAGCGAAATACCTCGCATCGGTTGGACGTTGGGAACGGAAAACGGGCGGGAAATGGTTAAATTTGTCGAAGTAGGATCTCCGGCACAATTGGCCGGAATTGATGCTGGAGACGAGTTGCTGGCGATCGAAGGTTTTCGGGTAAATTCAGAACAAGCGGGTGAGAGGCTAAAAGATTATCAGCCGGGGGACACAATAGAGGTGACGGTTTTTCACCAAGACGAACTGCGGACTTGTCCTGTTACTCTTGCCCCGCCGCGCCCGATGCGTTACTCGATCGTGCCGGTGGAACAGCCCACTGCTATTCAGAAACAAAACTTTACGGGATGGCTAGGAGTTCCTTTATCAAAACTGTGACATAAATGAAGGGGAAGGGGAAGGGGACAGAAAAGACAAGAAGGAATCAGGCTCAATTCCCAATTCCCAATTCCCAATTCCCAATTCCTAATTCCCAATTCCCAATTACCAATTTTGATTATGCAAACCCCACCTCCTCCATCAATTACGCCCCGCCAGATGAATCTGCTGAGAATTGTTGCTTCTATGGCCTGGGCTGACGGCGAACTCGCGACAGAAGAAGTTAATTTAATGCTCGATCGCTTTTGTCGTTTGTTTGCCCCAGATACCGACGGACAACAAATGCAACAAGAACTGCGGGATTACGTCATGCAAAATATCCCCCTTGACGAGTTGATCGGCCAACTAGAAACTCAAGATGAAAAGGAATTAGTCTTGCAACTAGGCTATGAAGTGATTTCTTCTAGTTCTCGCACTCCTGACGAACCAAAAATTAACGCTGAAGAAGCCGCAGCTTATCAAAAATTAGTGCAGTTGCTGAATCTTTCAGAGGATGTGGTCAAGCGTATTGAAGCTGAATCATCGGCTGCAGATACTTCAGAGGGAATTGTCGAGAAGATGGCTCAAAAATTAGAAAAGTTCATCAAAGGCTAGTTCGGGACTTGCGTGCGCTTGGCTTAAAAACCCGGTTGATTCCTAGATTTCTCGTTACTAAACCGGGAATTTTTCGTAGAAACCGGGAATAAGCCCCCCATGCCTAAGTCTTGTTAGGTAAGTATCGAAATAATATTTTTCTGAGTGCAACTATTTACAACTAAATCAGAAGGGAAATAAACCGGATTGTGACTCCCAATTTCCTAGGATATACTAACACAAAAACACAGGGAAGTTGAGAATATTTTTCATCGCCGACAACGGTAACAGAATTTGCGTGAAGCGAAGCTATCCCGCAGGGAATCGCCTTTCTCGCCCGCAGCCTTCCCATTAACAATAATTAGGGACTTAGGCAAAGCCTAAATCCCTAATTGAGCTACCGATTTTTTGCCATTACTGAAAGTGATATCGTTTCCGGTTGCATCAGAATAATAAAATCGAGTCAACAGTCAACAGTCAACAGTCAACAGTCCACAATCATTTCTGAGTAAAACCGGAATAGATATTAATCAAACCCGTCATTAGTGCGGTAACTTGCTGAGGGCGTGCCAAGTTCTATAGCCGACAATTCCATCTTGCGGTAAAGCCTTGCTAATTTGCAATTGTCGCACTGCTACATCTGTCATCGGCCCGAAGAATCCGTCAATGGAGCCGAAATAGTATCCATTGATTTTCAAGACATTCTGAACAATTTTAACAGCATTGCCAGAACTGCCCTTCATGACGATCGGCATATTCACAGGTGCACCAGAGTATAGTGCTTCCCAAGTGACAGGGCCGACAATCCCATCTTCTTTTAAAAAGACGCGGTGTTGATAGCCTTTGACCGCGTTTTGAACTTGGATGCCGAAAATACCGTCAATCGGCCCAAAATAATATGCCCAATGATATAGAAGCTGTTGTAGTTCCTTGACAGCTTGACCTGTTGAACCCATTTGTAAAGTGGGTTTGTTTACTCCCGTGGTTTCAGCAAATGCCAGACTTGATTGAGCAGTAGTATCGGCGACAAGAGCCATAGTTTCATTGTTCAAGCTTCTTTCTTCCGTGAACATAATGTGATTCCTTTCAAGATTTAAGTTTTGGTGTTTGATATTTCAGGTATAACTCGTAGGTTTTATGACTGCACAGTCACTTTTTCGAGTGTCACTCGTTTGAGTGTCACTCATTTGAGTTACCCGTTGGTTTGTCGTAAGGAATGCAAGTTGTAATATTTTTATGAGGACTTCCGTCGTCACTACAAACCCACGGGTAAGGTGCGCGGTACACACCCTACAAAATACAAAGATGCGGGGTACGCACCCTACCAACTACTGTTGATTGTTTACTCAGCAAATTCTCGCAAGGTTGGAATTAAATACTGTGTCAAAGTAAAGGCATCTACTCCTAATTCCGTCCGTTCTTTAGCAGCCATGATTCCGGCTTGAGCGTGCCACCAAGCTGCTGTTGCAGCAACTGATTTGGGGGGGGATTTGCGGGCGATCGCACTTGCTAATAGTCCCCCCAACAAGCCTGTGAGAACGTCGCCGCTGCCGCCTCTGGCGAGGGCTGGGGTGCTTTCGGGATTGAGGTAGGTGATGGTACGTGAAGCGTCGCTATGCCGTAGGGAATCGTCCTCATCCTTCCAACTTATGCACACTCTGGCTCCTTTGAGCAATATTGTTGCACCGCAAAGCTGAGCTGCTGCTTGAGTTGCGGCAATTCGATCGTCGCCGGTTTGGTCGGCTAATTCGGGAAATAAACGCTTGAATTCGCCCGGATGAGGCGTGATAATTGTCAGTGCACAGCGTTCGGACAAAATCGGGACTGTGCCGAGTTGAGCGAGGATATTTAAACCGTCAGCATCTAACACCAGAGGTCGATCGCTCTCCAGTACAGATTCTACAGCTATTGCGGCTTCCAATGTCAGACCTGGGCCTGCGGCGATCGCATCATAGGTACTCAAATCAATTGCTACTGGCAACTGGCTAATTGCACCGCTGTGGGTTTCAGGACATCCTATAACTAATGCCTCTGGCAACTGGCTGCTCAACATCGATTTAATCGACTCAGGAACAGCAATTGACAGCATTCCGATGCCGCTTGCTCTTGCTCCCAATGCTGCCAAAATTGCGGCTCCGCTGTAGCGGCGGGAACCTGCAATAATTAGTATGTTACCGTTGGTGTATTTGTGCGAAATTGGCGATCGGGGTAACGGCAAATGCTGAGTTGCCGATGCTTTTGTAATGCGTTGTATTGCTGGCGTTTCGCCCAATATTGCTGCAATATCTGCTGCGGTAATATCAAAATCAATTAATTCTGAACTGCCGATATATTCTAATGCTCTGTCTTGCAGAAATGCCATTTTCCACAAACCCAAACATAATGTATGTTTTGCCCTAATTGCCGTTCCCAAAACTTCTCCACTATCTGTATGAATCCCCGAAGGAATGTCTATACTTAAAATTGGTATATTTAAATTATTTATTTCGTCAATAGCTGCGGCAGTGGCGTTAGTAATTTCTCGTTCTAATCCAAATCCAAATAAACCATCTACGAGCAAATCGCAGTTTGTCAGATTTTCAATATTATCAACAAATGAAATATTTAAATAACGCGCATAATCAGCGTGATTTTTTGTGAGTTCTTTTAGTTTAGAAAATGGGCAGTAAATAACTACTTGGAACCCTTGAAAATGCAATTCGCGGGCAACAACCAAAGCATCGCCACCGTTGTGTCCGGGCCCAACCAATATGCCGATAACTGGCAATTGAGAATTAACAATATTTTTCCCTTCTTCCCTTTTCCTTCTATCCGTTAAATCCCGTACACTGCCCGTTGCCGAACTTCCTTCCGCTTTCAAAAGCTCCTGAATGCGTCTAGCAATCAGTCCCGCGACTTTTTCCATTAAAGCTGCGACTGGCATTCCAGCAGCAAAAATTCTCGTTTCTATTTGCCGCATTTGGTCGGCGGTGACAACAAATTTTTGAATGGTCATATTAATGCTAAAATTTCAGCTAACAGCAGCAGTGGCCAGTTGTAGTATTTTTGTGGTATAATAAATTAGCTCGATCGAACTAACTCACAGTAAAATAGCAATTTCTCTCAGAATCATGAACAAGATTGTTGTAGGCCTCTCCGGCGGGGTCGATAGTTCCGCAGCAGCCGCAATTTTACACCATCAGGGATATGAAGTGGTGGGTTTAACGCTGTGGTTGATGAAGGGCAAAGGTCAGTGCTGCTCTGAGGGAATGGTCGATGCAGCTAAAATTTGCGAAGATTTGGGCGTTCCCCACCACATTGTTGACAGCCGCGAGGTCTTTCAGGCAAGTATTATTGATTATTTGGTGGAGGGTTACAGTGCAGGAGTTACGCCTCTGCCTTGTTCGCAGTGCAATAAAACTGTGAAGTTCGGGCCAATGCTTAAGTATGCTCGCGAAGAACTCGGAATTGAAAAAATCGCTACAGGGCACTACGCTCGGATTACTTACGATGCTGCTACGGGTCGCTATCAGTTGCTGCGGGCGATCGACCCTGCGAAAGATCAGTCTTATTTCCTGTACGATCTAACACAGGATTTGTTGGCGGGTACGGAGTTTCCTTTGGGCGAAATTACCAAGACAGAAACTCGCAGAATCGCGGCAGAATTTGGCTTGACAACTGCTGATAAGCCGGAAAGTCAGGATTTGTGCTTGGTGGAAAGTAACGGTTCGATGCGGGCTTTTCTGGATAAGTACATTGCGCCGCAAAAGGGTGACATTGTGGACAAGTCAGGGCGGGTGCTCGGACAGCATGACGGTGTACACCACTACACCATCGGCCAGCGGAAGGGACTGGGGATTGCTGCACCGGAACCGCTGTACGTGATTGAACTCGATGCTGCTGGCAATCGGGTAGTTGTGGGCGATCGACAGTTGGCAGTAGAATCTGAATGTACAGTCCAGAAAGTGAATTGGGTTTCTGTGGCTGCGCCGATGGCTCCGATTCGGGCTCAGGTACAGATTCGATATCGATCGCAACCCGTCCCGGCTACAATTATTCCTGTAGAATCCTCCCAACCAGAGGAAAAAGTCGGCGGTACAAGAGTTAAGTTGATTTTTGACGAACCGCAGTTGAGCATTACCCCCGGACAGGCGGCTGTCTGGTATGACGGCGAGGTGCTGTTGGGCGGCGGCATCATCGAAAGAAACCAACTCCCAAATTAAAGCAAGGGGCGGGCTAGAAGCCCAACCCCTACTCCCCACAAGAAACCACCCACAAAAAAACTCACTCTTTGTGGAACAGGCATCTTGCCTGTTCCCAGAAGCCGACAAGAAACCTCCCACAAGAAAATTCACTCTTTGTGGAACAGGCATCTTGCCTGTTCCCAGAAGCCGACAAGAAACCTCCCACAAAAAAACTCACTCTTTGTGGAACAGGAATCTTGCCTGTTCCAAAAAAACTTATTTTTCATTTCACAGGGGTAAATTTACCTAGCTAACTTTTTTTCCAAACGCAAGATATTTCCCCTAGCATTAGTACGGTACACCCAAGTTTGCCTACCATCAGAAACCACAACCCGCCAACCTTCGACAATCATTTGACCGCAAATTTCATCCGCTTTCGCGAGTCCTAAACAAGTATTCGGCCAACTTTGTTCGCTTGATTCAGTTACTTTCAACTTGTCAGCAGCAATGCCAGTGGAGTCCGACAACTGTCGGCGAACTGCTGCTGCTACGGTTGCGGGCAATTTGTTTGGGGGATTTTGGCGCGTCGTCTCGGCCAACTTCCCCGGTTCGGAAATTAGAGTATTGAGTGCCAATACCGAATAGCTGATTGTTTGGGGCACCGCAGCTGAGGAAAATTGCTGCGCGGTTTGCTGCTGCTTTTCCAACTGGGCAAGGGAATCTTTGAGAGCGCCCGCGTTAGCGGCTGCGGTGTGTCTTAGCGCCGGATACATTTCCCATACCAGAATTCCTGTCAGCACCAAAGCCAAGATTACAGGATTGGGCTGCTTTTGGTCTCGGTTTTTATTCTTTTGAAAACTATTGTTGGAGATTCTTTTCATCATACGCCCTCTGCCTCACTTTACACAATGCGCGATCGCTCCTGGACACTCAACTGCAGATACTTATTTAGACACGATTGCTGGTGCTATTGGTTCCTTTGTGCAGAACCGACTTGACTGCGGGTTGCTGGTGCGATGTAAGTATTTCCTACTCGCTGCCGGCAGTTGTGTTTCAGGAAACTTGCACTACCCAGTTATTACTTAATTTTTACTTTTTGTCTCAGGGTATTAAGAAAAATTTATGCTTAAGTAAATATTCTTAAAAGCCTCTAATCCTGCCCCCGACTCTCAGTACAAATTACTATTCTTCGTTCCAAAACTGCTAAACGTGTTTTAGACTGTGAGAGGCGAGCTGAGCCAAGGATATCACAGGGATGCCACAAAATTTGTTGCAACAGGACTAAAGCGCATTAGAAATTAAATTAGCTATCGCTGATTAATTGTATTAGCATTGTGGTTTTCTAGAGCGATCGTCCCCGCAACTACTTTAGTAGCAAAGGCTACTTTTCGACTACAATTTTGTTGACATCTATCCATTATGAACAGGAAATCCCTGGCAATCAATTTAATGAATCGGCTGAGTTATCCTCAAAAATTTCTCCTGATCGGTTTTCTATTTGCAATACCGTTAACCTTGGTCATGTACCTGTTGATTTCCGAAATTAACAGCAGGGTTGATTTTACTCAAAAAGAAATTTACGGTAATCAATACTTGCGCCCACTGCGCCAGTTGAGGGAATACATACCAAAACTTCAACTGTTAAATTATCAGAGTTTAAGTTCTAATTTAAGCAATTCAAAATCTCGAACCGATTTAGAAGCCAAGATAGACAAGAACTTTCAGGCCCTAGCAAATACAGATAGCCAGGTCGGAAACATATTAATGTCAAGTGAAAATTTTCATAAAATTTATCAAGATTGGCAAAATTTTAAACTTCGCCGCAGCCAGTGGAGTTTAGAAACTTACGATTTTGTCTATCAACGTTTAGCTACAGACATTGATAGACTGAGCGCTCGCGTCGGCGATACTTCCAATCTGATTTCCGACCCAGATTTGGATACTTATTATTTAATAAATGCTACTTTGCGTCAGATTCCAGAAATGGAAAAAATTTTGTCAGAGATTAGACTTATTTCTCAAAAAATTAGCCTGCGTGCCGATGCCACACCAGAAGAAAGAGCGCAACTGATTACTCTTTCCAGCCGATTGAGAGAAATCAATGATGATTTGCAAGTAAACATGGAGGTAGCATTTAGCAATAATCATCAGGGGAATCTGCGCTCGGCATTAACACAGGATTTAATAAAATTCAACTCTCTGGTTAAGCAGCTAACTAAGCAACTAGATCAAACAATATATCAAACTGTATCACTAAAATATTACGCCTACATCACAGGAAGCAATTTGGCTTTAAATGCAATTTTTCAACTCGGAGATAAAACTGTAAACGAGTTAGATTTTCTTCTTCAGTACCGGATTGCTGCTTTTGTTAAGAGGAAACAAGTGATTATTATTTTAGTGTTAATAATATTAGCTCTCGTTATTTATCTATTTGTGTCTTTTTACAGGGCGGTTATGCAAACTGTATTTGTTCTTGACGAAACATCAAAAAAGATGGCAAGTGGCAATTTCGCACAAAAAATTATTTTGGATAACAGAGATGAACTGGGGCAAGTTGTGGGTGCGTTTAACAAAATTGCCGATGCCTTAGTTGCTGCAAATCAAGAAATTACTGTTCTCAACGATCGCCTGAAATCCGAAAATATGCGAATGAGCGCCGAACTAGACGTTACTCGCAAGATTCAGCAGATGCTGCTGCCGAAAGATCGAGAACTCAAGGAAGTTATCGGCTTAGATATTGCGGGATTTATGGAGGCTGCTGAGGAAGTAGGCGGCGACTATTACGACGTACTCCAACACAAAGGTAGAGTAAAAATCGGCATTGGGGATGTGACGGGACACGGATTGGAGAGCGGTGTTTTAATGATTATGGTTCAAACGGCAGTCCGAACTTTGCTCGCCTACAATGAACCCGATCCGGTGAGATTTTTAAGTGCTATTAACAGTGTAATTTACGATAATGTAAAGCGCATGAAATCCGATAAAAACGCCAGCCTTGCTTTGCTAGACTATGAGGAGGGGATGCTGAAGTTGAGCGGCCAGCACGAAGAAATGATTGTCGTGCGGTGTAACGGTTCTGTCGAGCGCTTTGATACGATCGATTTGGGTTTCCCGATCGGGCTGGATGCAGATATTGCTGAATTTGTTGCTGAGCAAATTGTGCATTTGCATTCAGGAGATGTAGTTGTGCTGTACACTGACGGGATTACGGAAGCTCAAAATATGGATCAACTGCTTTATGGTTTAGATAGGTTAATAGAGGTAATAGAGATTAATTGGCAGTGTTCGGCTGCCGAAATCAGGCACGCTGTAATTAAGGACGTGCGATCGCATATCGGCGAACAAAAAGTTTTTGATGACATCACATTGCTGGTACTAAAACAAAAATAACTACTTGGATATCCCTTCTAAAGTTTAAAATATATTCAGTGATGTCCGTCATCTCAAACTTTAGGTCTCACATTGATATGATTCAGATTTTCGGCGATTTCATAGAGCAGCCCGCTAGCCAAGAATACTTAATAATTGGATTTTCTCCGAGTTCGATTCCTCTCAAGCAGCGGTGGCGTAACAACGGTTTGTCGGCGGATTTTCTGGCTGACTACCTGACGACTTTTTTTCCGGGCAACCAAGATGATCCCGCGACAATTGAAAGACAAGCTGAAATAAAAAGCGCTGTTAGCTACATTGCCAACGAGTTATTGGAAAATGCCATGAAGTTTAATGATGAAACCTCGGAGTACCCGATCGATATTAAACTGCAATTAGACAGCGACGGAGTGATTTTCTCAGTTGCTAACAGCATCTCTCCGCAAGCGGTGGACAAGTTTCAGGCTTACATTCACCAGTTGCTGACCTCGGAGCCAAGCGAACTTTACATTCAGCGGTTAGAAAAAAATGCTGCTGACGAAACCTGTACGAATTCTGGATTGGGTTTGTTGACCATGCTCACCGATTATACCGCCAAACTTGGCTGGAAATTCCAGACCGTGCACAAAGACCCCGAAGTAATTGCGGTGACAACTATGGTGCAATTAACAGTATAACCAACGCTAGCGATCGATAATATCTAAGGGACTTTTTTTTGTGGCTATGGAAATTAATACAGAAGATTACCAGATCTGTTACGATCCAGCAACGGCAACCGTGAGTTTTATTGGATCTCTAAGGCTGAGCGGGCCTGCAGAGTACGCGCCGCTAGCGCAGTTTCTGACCAAAGTTGCCGACTTGGAACCGACAAAAATTACCCTCAATTTGCAGCAGTTAGAATTTTTGAACAGTTCTGGCATCAATATGCTATCGAAGTTTATTATCGAGGTTCGCAAAACAGCCAGGGTGCAAATGGCGGTACAAGGCTCTCAAAGCATAGCATGGCAAGGTAAGTCTTTGAAGAATTTCCAGCGCCTGATGCCTGGTTTGCAGTTGGATTTTCTATAGAAACACGATTACTTTTAGGGTGCGAGATGTTAAGCAATTTTTTGTTAGTCGAGGCGCAAATTCTCGAGTTATGCTGGAAGAACAACCATCTAGAGAACAGCTACTTTTAGAGATAGAAAGATTGCGCCAGCAAGTGGAAGACTTGAAGGAGGAAAAAGCGGATCTGGAAATCTTGCTGGAAACTACTGCTGAACATTCCGATACGGTTGAAACTGAGTTGCGAACTCGCGCATTCGAGGCGGTGCGCGAAGGCGAAATCAAGCTGGCTCAATTTCTCGAAGCGATTCCTATAGGTGTGCTCGTGCTGGATTCTCAAGGCCGACCTTACTACATAAATCACGCCGGACAGCAGTTACTCGGCCAAGGAGTTTTGCCCTTAAATGCAGTTGAGGATTTGTCAGAAATTTATCAAATTTATATTGCGGGAACTGAGACTATTTACCCTTTCGAGAATTTGCCCATCGTCCGAGCTTTGAGGGGCGAAAACGCGACGGCCGACAATCTGGAAATTCATCAACCCTACAAGAAAGTTCCCCTGGAGATTTGGGGAACACCAATTTTTGACGAGGGTGGCAAAGTTGCTTTTGCGATCGCAGTTTTTCAAGATGCCACGGAACGCAAAGAAGCTGAAGCAGATCGCCATTTATTTATTAAGAAACTATTTGACCTCAATCAAAATTTAGAAAAATCCCTGGATGCCGAATCAGAGTTAACTGATGCCTACGGTAGATTTGTGCCGCACCAATTTCTAAATTTGTTGGGATATGAAAGTATTATAGATGTCCATTTAGGCGACCAAGTGCAGCAGGAAATGTCGGTGCTATTTTCGGATATTCGCGACTTCACGAGGCTTTCCGAAACTATGACTCCCCAAGAAAATTTTAAATTTATCAATGCTTACCTTTCGCGGATGGAGCCGGCGATTACTAGCAATAATGGGTTTATTGACAAATACATCGGCGATGCAATTATGGCTTTGTTTAGTGACTTTGCAGATGATGCAGTGAAAGCGGGTATTGCAATGCTAAATACCCTCAAGATTTACAACGAATACCGTCAAGAGGTCGGCTACGTCCCGATCCGAATTGGCATTGGCATCAATTCCGGTTCTTTGATGCTGGGGACAGTCGGGGGGAAAAGCCGCATGGACAGCACTGTGATTAGCGATGCTGTTAATTTAGCATCTCGCATTGAAGGATTGACCAAAGATTACGGCGTACCTCTGTTAATTTCTCAGCAGACTTTAGAACGGTTGCGAAATCCCACAGATTATGCTATTAGGATTGTGGATAAAGTGCAGGTAAAAGGAAAATCTCAATATGTCGTAGTCTATGAGGTATTTGATGCAGATATGCCGGAAATTATGTCGGCCAAGCTAGCAAATTTGCCTGTATATAATGAAGCTATGTTACTGTGCGATCGCAAGGAATTCCGAGAAGCGGGAAAATTATTTGAAGAGTGTTTGCGAACAAATCCCAGCGATCAGGTAGCTCGCATTTACCTGAAACGCTGTCGGGATTGGCGATCGCTCCTTAAAGGAATTTAAAGCAGCTTACTCGATTTTAGATTTTAGATTGACTCCATATAGCAATCCTCGCATCACTTGTGAATTTCTTACTTTCTCCTCGCGGGTTCGGGGAGGGTTGGGGTGGGATAAAAAATTTAGGACTCCTGTAAGGATTGATATATATCTTGAGAGTGATGACTGACCTCTGGCCTCTGTCAAAGGTTTGACATACTCCCCTGCCTAAAGGCGAGGGGATTCTAAGCTCAAACAGCAATTGCAGGCACAGCCTGTCTAACATCGCCTAACTTAACGGTTGACGCCCCACCAAGGAAAACAAGCAAGTTATTTATTGCAGCGTTCTCGTCTCTGCTGTTCACCTTCTGGCAGGACGGACATCGCCATTCACGAACTGATAAATCCAATTCTTTCAGAACGTGTCCACAGTGGGAACAAGTTTTACTAGATGGATACCAGCGGTCGATAAAAACTAATTGTTTTCCTTTCTTTTTGGCAACCCATTTGAGAATTTGGAGGAAATCGCCAAATGCAAGGTCTGAGATTTTACGTCCCCAAAGCCGTTGCATTCCTTTTAGATTCAACGTTTCAAAACACAGCACGTCAAACTTATCAGTTAATTCGTGAGCCAATTTCCAGAACCAATCAGAGCGACGATTTACTACGTCAGGAGTGCTTGCGAACTAGATTGAGTCTTGCTCTTTCCCGGTTAGCTGAGCCTTTCCGTTTTTTGGAATGTTGACGATTCGCTTTCTTAATAGCGCCGAGGGATTGTTTCAGGAATTGTGGTGATTCGATTTTCGTTTTATCTGAGCAGGTGAGAAACGTTTTCAAGCCGAAATCTTGCGCCAGCGATTCTACTCGTCTCGACTTTGGTTTCAGGTTGTTCAACGCTGTCAACGACCACAACCATGAATAACTCTCCCAATGGAGTGCGCTTAATGGTTAAGGTTTTGACCTTCCCCGCTATCTCTCTGGAATTCCAATACTGATAAACGCGATTCCCAATTTTAATTCGATTACCACCTAAAAATTTATAGCCAGCTTGCTTGAGAGTGAACGATTTGTATTTGCGAACTTTCTTGAAACCGGGAGGTCTAACTCCTTTCTGGTGATGCTTAAAAAACAGTTGGTAGGCTTTCTCGATTCGCTGGCAGATATCCTGTACAGCCTGAGATCCAACCTGCTGCCAGAACGCTTTACGCTTTCTGATTTTAGCAATATGACTTTGAAGCTTGCTGCAATTCAAATGCTTGCCCCACATCCGGTAGTACCGTTTATGGAGTGCAATGCAATGGTTGTAGATCACCCCGGCAGCATTGATACTTCGCTTGAGATGTCTATTTCGCTTGCTTTGATATAGCTTAAACTTCAATGTTTTCATGCTAACCATGATCTCATAACGGGTAGCGATTGGGTAGCAAAATGATTAAAGAAAGATTAAGTAAGTAGTTAAACAAAATTAATTACATAAATAACTAATATGATATAATAAGAATATTAAGTATATTTAAAGAGGTTT
>NZ_JAUBTV010000006.1:0-72707 GCF_036705145.1 Microcoleus sp. B5-D4
CACCGATCGCGTCATTGGTTTTCTCACCGGATGGTCTGGGATTTTACATTCTTTATCTCTATCACATCTTTAAAAAAATGGTATAAGCCCTACACACAGAAAAACCGACCCGCCGGCTTTCTGTGATACCATTTGTTTCTGTTTCAAATCCGGTTAATTAACCTTCCTACAATGAAATTGGTTTGCACCCAAAGTGACCTCAACGCCAACCTCTCGTTGGTAAGTCGGGCCGTTCCCTCCCGCCCGACACATCCGGTACTAGCCAACGTGCTCTTAGTCGCGGATGAGGAAAATCAGCGGGTTAGCTTGACAGCTTTCGATCTCAGTTTAGGCATTCGTACCAGCTTCGCAGCAGAAGTGACTGGCGGTGGCAGTTTTACCATACCCGCTAAATTACTCAACGATATTGTTTCGAGACTCCCAGATGGAGAGATTACTTTAGAAGACGAAGCGGGGGACACCGTAGCATATCTAACTTGCAGTTCTGGCAGCTACCAAGTTAGAGGCATGGGCCCGGAAGAATTCCCTGAATTGCCTGCAATAGAAGGCGGAACAATCCTCAAATTGCCACCGGAAGCCTTGATAGAAGGACTCAAAGGAACTTTATTTGCTACTAGCCCCGACGAGGCCAAACAGGTACTTGCAGGCGTGCATTTAAAAGTATTGCAAGATTGCCTGGAATTTGCAGCTACAGACGGTCACAGATTGGCAGTAGTTCAAACTGCCAATGAAAAACCTGAAGGCGAAGAAACCCAAGAAGAATTTGAGGTGACAGTCCCCGCTAAAGCATTGCGGGAAGTAGAAAGAATGCTGGTGATGCGGCAGTGGACTGAACCTGTCACCTTGCATTTTGAACACGGTCAAGTAGTGTTTGAATGGGCTGACCAGCGGCTGACCACCCGCACCTTGGAAGGGCAATATCCCGCATATCGGCAGTTGATTCCGCCGTCTTTTGAGCGGCAAATTACCTTAGAAAGGCGATCGTTCTTAGCAGCAGTTGAAAGAATAGCAGTTTTTGCCGACCAAAAAAATAATATTCTCAAATGCAGCATCGACGAGGAGAATCAGGAAATTACTTTGTCTGTAGATGCTAAAGATGTCGGCTGCGGCAAAGAGTCAATGCCGGCACAGATTTCGGGAGATAGCATAGATATTGCTTTCAACGTGAAATACTTAATTGACATTTTGAAAACTGCTCAATCCCCAGAAATTCAACTGCAATTAAACGGTGCTTTAGCCCCAGTAATTTTCCAGCCTTTGGGCGGAGTTAATGCTACATTCTTGGTAATGCCAGTGCAGCTAAGAGCTTAAAAAGAGTCAGTAGTCAGTAGTCATTAGTCATTAGTCATTAGTCAGTAGTCAGTAGTCATTAGTCAACAGTCAACAGTCAACAGTCAACAATCACCGATGGTGCAACCGGAATTGATATAATTTATCTGCGTTAATCGGTGTTAATCTGCCTGTATCTGCGGTTAAAAAAAGAGAATTTATTAACCGCAGATGACAAGGGATTGAGGCTAATTCACGCGCTTGTCGAGAAGAGAGATAGGAATAATTCTGATGCTAATAGATTTGATATGACTTATTGCTTCAAATCAATGGCAACAAAATTTCAAATTCAGTACCTGTACCGGGCGTAGAATGCAAATTTAACTTGCCTTTATGCTTTTCCGTAACAATTTGATGGGTAATTGCCAACCCCAAACCGGTACCTTTCCCGGCGGGTTTAGTGGTGAAAAATGTCTCAAAAATCCGCCGCTGAATTTCTGGCGGTATTCCCGGCCCGTTATCGGCAATTCGGATGGCTATCCAAGCGTTATTTGGATTTTTTTCCGCTGATTCTGGACAGAAGTCGCCGTTTTGGCTGGCGGATGATAGCTGTTGGGCATTTTGTCGTAGCTTGCGGGGCGGGACGCCATCGCCCCTAACATAATTTTGAATTAATTCCGAATTCACGCAGTCTCCGTCAGAACTGTCTATTACCTCGGTTTCAATAGTAATCACAGGCACAAAACCTGTGTCTGCTTGTTCCTCTTCCAAAGCGTCGATCGCATTGCTGATGATATTCATAAATACCTGACTCAACTGACCAGAGTAACACTTGAATAAAGGCAAATCACCATAGCTTTTAACTACTTTAATCCCGTACTTCAGACGGTTTTTCATAATTAGCAGCGTACTGTCAATACATTCGTGGATGTTAGCTTGTTTCAAATGGGTTTCGTCCATGTGAGAAAAGGTGTGCAGACTGGTGACGAGTTCGGTCAGCCTCTGTGATGAAACTTTCATACTTTTGAGAATTTCCACCCAATCTTCTTGCAAAAAATCAAATTCTATGTGTTTTTTGAGTTGATCAATTTTTTCGCTGTCACCCACAATGTGTTCGTAAGCAGACAGCAAATCCATGATGTCTTTCGAGTAGTTGGACAAAAAGCCGAGATTTCCGCTGATGCAGGTGAGGGGATTTCTAATTTCGTGGGCGACTCCAGCTACCATCTGTCCCAAACTGGCTAGTTTTTCGGTTTGAATTAGTTGAGATTGAGTTTGCTGCCTCAGCAATTTTGTTGCGAGTTCATGAATGTTGGATTGGGCTACTAACAGTTCGTGCACGTCTAGTAAACTATAAGTTTGAGGCGACACTTGAACCACAATCGGTTCGTAAAGCAGTTCTTTCGATCGCAACAGCGACTTCCTGGCTGCATCCACGATTAAAGTATTGCTGGGAAAAATTAAACTCTCAGTTTCGGCAAAGCGGTACAAAGCCCTCACAGGTCGCTTTAAAAATAATTCTCGGCCAAAAGGACGGCTGATAAATTCTAAAAATCTCCGCCGGGAAATCATACCCGCAAATTCACCTTGATGGGTCACAATGACTCCCGGTAACAGCGGATTAGCTTCTAACATCTGGGAAATTCGCATTCCCCAATCCGTAGCTTCTACCTGAAAATCGTAAAGCGACAATTGTTGGAGAGTAGAGTCTAAACAAAGTTCTCCGAGGTCAGCCTCGGAGATGGGTTGGACTGGTCTTTCTACGCAGGAGGTATTCAACATAAATTTATCAGCACGCTTTTTTGGGGTTCTATTTGCCAGCAGACATTCAGCTACCAAAGGTCAGCAGGTGAGTTGCTGAGTGCTTTGACCGGCATCCCCCTGGCAAACTGCTTTTTAAA
Source organism: Microcoleus sp. B5-D4 (assembly GCF_036705145.1). Lineage (NCBI taxonomy): Bacteria > Bacillati > Cyanobacteriota > Cyanophyceae > Oscillatoriales > Microcoleaceae > Microcoleus > Microcoleus sp. B5-D4. The sequence continues at coordinate 3,171 of NZ_JAUBTV010000006.1, forward strand.
TTACACAAAAAACTGACTGTAGCAAGGAAAATTTTACCACTTAAAGTATTAGGCAAGATTGAGGATTACCGAGATAAATGCGCCCTGGTAATTATACCTGACTTTATTTTATACTGACTTGAGCGGTATTAACGCTTGTTTCGACTATTTAACTATTTATTAATCTTAAGTTATCGTCTTAACCTTATGTTAATAAATTATGAGGCTGAGAAATATAATTGATTGATAATAGAAGAAAATCGGAATTGCCCGATCGCCCCTGCGATGCACCCCGTCAGCAGACAAGTTAAAAGCCCAAATTGGAGCGATCGCGTCCCTGAGTTTTAGCTTGCAATCGCGATGGCGGGACGCCTTGCAAGCTAGGGCATTTGAGGCAATTTCATCCCATCTCCCCGCTCCGGTACTCGCAACCCCCCGTAACGCTCAGCCAGCGACACACCTGCCAGTGCATCCCTTATAGGTTTGTAGTGAAAACTAAAGTCATCGCTACAAACCAATTTTATTGCGATCGTTATATAAAACAGTTAGCCTCGCCCGCAATCTGTAAAATCTGCCTTGGCATTTGTTCTAAAATCAATTATTGTTAACCGAAATATCTCTCAAATCTGCGACAGTTGACAGACTCAATTATTGATTGGCTGTACGATGCGGATATGAAGAAAAATTTAGTCAAACTCAAACAAGTTTAACCAGTGCAAATTATTCAAGACATCAGCATTGATTAAATTAGAATGTCTACAAATCTCAGCCAAAAAAAAGGCTAAAAAAAATTAACGGGCTCTTAACTTAGTGCTATGCTTTGGTATGATCTACAAGGAGTTCTACCAAAGACGTATAACTAAATAGCAATCTACCAGTAGGTGATCGATGCAACCCGCCCTGACAAATCAGTTAAATAATGCTTTCACCCTGTTTCTCAGCTTGTTAGTAGAAGCAATACCTTTTCTGCTGCTGGGAGTCTTATTCTCAGGTTTGCTGCTGGGGTTTGTAGACGAACGCAAACTCGTATCCCGCATCCCGCGAAACCCGCTCCTGGCGGCTTTGATGGGCAGTTCGATCGGCTTTTTGTTTCCCGTGTGCGAGTGCGGTAACGTGCCCGTAGCCCGCAGGTTACTGATGCAGGGAGTTCCCGCACCAGCCGCGATCGGCTTTTTGCTTGCGGCCCCCACCATCAACCCCGTGGTAATTTGGGCTACTTGGACGGCATTTCGCGATCAGCCAGAAATTGTAGTTTTGCGGGTGGTATTTTCTCTGTCTATAGCCACAATTATCGGCTGGGTGTTCAGCGCCCAAAAAGACTTGCGGCCTCTGCTGCAACCTTCTGTAGCCCGCGCAATCCCCTTGCCAAAACCAGAGTTTTCCGAAAAAGAACTCGTCCAAGCTAACACTCCGCTGCTGTTGCAGTCGGGAACATTTATGCTCGGTCAGCCAGGGGGGGTGGTGCCGATCGAATCTTTGCTACAAGACGACTGGAAGCCATTACAAACAAGCAAAACAGAAAAAACCTCGAAACGTTCGTCCATGTTCCACCGCGTTTCTAAAGAGCGTTTGCGCCTACTTTTAGATACTATGGTACAGGAGTTGCGCGAATTGGGAGGAGTGTTGGTAATCGGAAGTGCGATCGCAGCCATCATTCAAGTTGGCGCCCCCCGCGAACTAATTCTCAACCTCGGTCAAGGCCCAGTTTCCTCGATTCTAGCCATGCTGCTATTAGGGGCAGTCGTATCGATTTGTTCTACAGTAGATGCCTTTTTTGCCCTGTCTTTTGCTTCCACATTTACCAGCGGTTCGCTGTTAGCATTTCTCGTTTTCGGCCCGATGATTGACCTCAAAGGCATCGGTTTAATGCTGTCAATTTTTAAAGGTCGAGCCGTAGTTTACTTAATTGTCTTGGCCGCTCAGTTAACCTTTTTAATGACCCTCGCTGTCAACTTGCATTTAGGTTAATAAGTTAGCTGGGACAGACAACTAATACCATTGTAGATTTGCGATTTTCAATTACCTTGCTCCCCGACACGGAAGTCACGGATATACGGATAGGTATTTTTGTCTTTTCCTTCTTCCCTCTTCCTTCCCAATCACTCTTAAAAAATGAATCTTAAAAAAATTAGCCCCTGGCTGGACGCCCTAGCTATCTTAGCCTGGGGAATACTGCTTCTTAAATATTGGATCACCGGCAAATTAAGCATTCTCATTCACCCCAATTACTTTGGCTTGACTCTAGCAGGAGGAATCGGCTTAATGGTTATTGGCGGTTTAAAAGCTTGGGAACTCTTAAAAGTCGATCGCACCACAAAGCAATCGCGGACATCAACAGCAAATAACTCTCTCAGAATCACAGAAGTTGAACACGTTACTTTGTTTCCCCCTAGTATCGGCAGCACCTTAATGTTGGGCGTCGCATTAATAGGTTTACTAACAACGCCACGCACCTTTACCAGCCAGACAGCATTAGAACGAGGCCTCACCGAATCCCTGCCAATCACCAGACTGCAACCCCAAGAATTTCGCAATACTACAAAACCCGAAAATCGATCGCTCGTCGAATGGGTTCGGCTGTTAAATTTTAATCCAGAACCCGATACATACAGAGGTCAAAAAGTCAAAGTTCAAGGATTTGTAATTCATCCCCCTAACCTAGCAGAACAATATATGTGGATCGGGCGTTTTATCATTACTTGCTGCGCGGCAGACGCCTATCCGATCGGGTTGCCGGTAAAATTACCGATCGGTCAAAGCCGCACCGCCTTTGCCCCAGACAGTTGGCTAGAAATAGAAGGAGAAACGATCGTAGAAGAACTGCAAGGCAAGCGCAAATTAACCATTCAAGCATCCTCCCTCAAACCAATTCCTGAACCAAAAAACCCTTATGATTATTAGATGTGGAGTAAGTATCAGATTGAATTTTACCTAGATTGCGAGATGGAAAGTCCAGACCCAATCTCCGTATACAGATGAAGATACGGTAAAGTCAGCTATAAAAGTGGCAGCAGCATCCTCTAGGAGTTGCAAATAACAAATTCAGCAACTACACTCGTAGTTGGTAAATAAATTCTGAGTATATGTCAGCAGAAAAAAAATTAGCTATCAAAGGTGCAGCCTGGACGATCGCCAGCTATGGAAGCAGTCAAATTATCCGATTTGGCAGTAACCTAATCCTGACGCGTCTGCTTGTGCCAGAACTATTTGGTCTGATGGGTCTAGCCTACGTTTTCATCACAGGGATCAACTTATTTACAGATATAGGTTTGGGCCCAAGTATCATCCAGAACAAACGGGGAGAAGATCCTCAATTTCTCAACACCGCTTGGACGCTGCAAGCTATTCGCAGCTTGTTCATTTTCATTTGTTTGATTATAATTACTTACCCAGTTGCGAGTTTTTATGAAGAGCCCCGTCTTCGGTGGTTGATTCCAATAATAGGTATAAATTCCTTACTAGGAGGGTTTAAATCCACCGCCACATCCAGCCTAGGACGCAAAATGGAAGTGAAGAAAGTAGTAATTTTTCAGTTGGGCATACAGATTGTTTCTACTACAGTGATGATTGTCTGGGCCTGGTTCGATCGCAGCATCTGGGCGATCCTTGCAGGCGGCTTGAGTGGAGCTTTAATGGAGTTAGTATGGAGCCATTTTTTGATTCCCGGCAAGCCAAACCGCTTTGCTTGGGATAAAGAAGCAGCTAAAGAAATATTTTCTTATGGTAAATGGATATTTTTGTCTACGGCTTTGTTTTTCTTGTGTTCTCAAGCTGATAGACTCATCCTCGGTAAAATATTTACTTTAACAATGTTTGGCATTTACGGCATCGCTTTTACTCTAGGCGATATGCCGCGCCAAGTCATCATCGCCATTAGCGGCCGGGTGATTTTCCCCTCGATTTCTATGCTGGCAGAGTTGCCGCGGCAGGAGTTGCGCGCAAAGATACTTAACAACCGCAAACTAATTCTAATACCGTTAGCGGTAGGTTTAGCAATTTTTGTGAACTTCGGAGATCAGCTAATTTTAACACTGTACAGAAAAGAGTATGTGGCGGCATCTTGGATGATGCCAATCTTGGCTTTAGGTATCTGGCACACCACCCTCCACAATATGATGGGTTCTTGTCTGTTAGCCGTAGGAAAGTCTCAGTACGCAGCTATGGGCAATCTGCTGACTTTTGTGAATCTATGTATAAGTATACCGCTGGGATATCACTTAAAAGGTAATTTAGGTGCCGTGATTGCTGTAGCTCTCGGCGACCTTCCTACCTATGCAGTAATTAACTACGGTTTGTGGAAAGAAGGACTAACTTGTTTTTGGCAGGATATGCAATTAACAGCACTGTTTGTAGGGGTGCTGGCAAGTCTACTTTGGTGTAGAGTCGCTTTTGGTTTGGGTCTGCCGATCGATAAAATATCACCGATGGATATAATCCCCATCAATCAACTGTTTCAGTAAACAAACCTGTTGAAACTGCAGCGTGTCCCACCTAATTAATATCTTAAGTTTCATTCAGTCCGGGAGGCACCACAAGTTTCAAAAACTAGGTTTGTTACGGAAAATAACTCGTTGCAGCCATTTACTGTGGTAAAAAAAGGGCTGGGTGAGTGTTAGGAATGGGCCCATAAGTGTAAAATTTAAGAGGGAAAATTTGGGAGTTAATTTTCAGTAGAAATAGGAGAGAAAGATTTGTGAGTATTTTTAACAAAAAAATTAATCCTTCACCCTTCGCTATTGGGCCATTCAAACAGCCGATCGACCGCACGGCCATCTTCCTCATGCTAGTGCTGAGCGTCTTAATAGGGCTGCTGCTGCTGAGCGGCGATCGCACAGCACCCAGAGTGCGAGAATTTACCTGGGAAAACAAACAAATCGGCGCCGAAGATACCGGCTTTATCCTCACATTCTTTCGGCCGATGAACCAGTCCACCGTCGAGGAAAACTTAAAGCTAGAACCCCCCCTCCCCGGTAAATTTAGTTGGGCTGGAAGGCGCATGGCTTACACCCTCAAAGATCCAGCACCCTACGGCGTTACCTACACAGTCAAACTCGCCGGAGCAACCGACAAGTATTTCGGAGAAAAAAACCAAAATAAAGGAACGCTAATGCAACCGTTTAGCAGTTCCTTTCGCAGCCGCGATCGAGCTTTTGCTTACATCGGCGTCCAAGGCGAAACAGAAAGCAGATTAATGCTAGTCAATCTCAGCAGCAACGACTCAAAACCGATACCCCTAACTCCCAAAGATTTGGTTGTCACCGATTTTAAACCGTATCCCGACAGCGATCGCATTTTATTCTCAGCCACCGATCGATCAATCGCCCGTACTCGCGGCACCCTCAATCAAGAACTATTCACAGTCACCACCGGCCTCAACCCCCAATCGGGTTCAGGAACTCAACCAAAATACCCAGCCGGTAGAATCGACAAAATCTTAGACTCCAAAGATTACCAAAACCTCAAATTCGACCTCTCAGCGGACGGAAAAATCATAGTTGTCCAGCGCGTCAACCGCCGCAATCCCGGCGATTTCAGTCCTTGGATTTTGGAAGAAAAAGTGCCGCCCAGACCCTTGGAAAATGAACAAGGCGGAGATTTTATGATTCGCCCCGACAGCAAATCGATGGTAATATCTCAAAAACAAGGATTAGCGATCGTCCCCCTCAAACCGGAAGCAGACCCAGTAGAATTTTTGCCAAAATACGAACAAGTATTGGGGATGGCCCGCGACAACTCCGCCGCCGCCTATGTTAAATACAACAGCGACTTTACTCGATCGCTTTTCATCTTAGATAACCAAGGTGTAGAACAAGAAATATTGCGTATTCCCGGCAGCATTATGGCCGTTTATTTCGACCCCCGCAAAAACCAAGACAACCAAGTTCAGCGTCTCTACTGTTTGTTAGCCCAACGCCTCAAAACAGAAAGCTACAAAGAACAGCCTTTCATCGCCACCATCGACCTCAAAAAAGAGGGTACTCGTTTGGTCGGAACCATCAAACCGCTGCTGATTTTGCCCAACCAATTAGATACCCAAATCAGTTTATCTCCCGACGGGCTGGCATTAATTTTCGACCAATCAGTCACAGCAGCAACTCCCTCAGCAGCAGACAGTCCCCGCAACGATAGTGGACAGTCGATCGCCACCAGCCGCCTCTGGCTGCTACCCTTAGTAGAAATACCCGCAGACGGTTCTCTCGCAAAAGTACAGCCAGAAGAACTTCCCTTTGCCGGCTATCACCCCCGCTGGCTCCCCTAAATCGATTTTAGATTTTAGATTTTAGATTTTAGATTGACCGATATTAGTAAATATCAATAGGGTAAGGTGCGCCCATAAACACCAAGCGTTGAAATATGCGCGGTGCACACCCTACTTTTACTAAATTGATTTGAAATTTGAGATTTTAGATTTGAAATTGAGTTGATACTAAGCCATACTGGTAAATATTACAAACTTTTGAAACGAAGTCGCCAGCCTGCAATTTCACATCTCAAACCTCAAACCTAAAATCTAAAATTCTCATGACTCCCGAAGAAATTAGCAATACCCTTAAAGACTTATTTGGTGACACTGTTGAGATGCCTGCTGCCACTTCTTGGCAAGTAGAAACCCCCAATTTTCGCCTATTAGTCCTCCTTTCAGAAGACGGGAGTTGGCTGCGGATTTTGCTGCCGATCGCCGATGCCCAGGAAGCTCAACCATTTTTTGATAAACTGCTAGAAGCTAACTTTGACACCACCCTCGAAACTCGCTACGCCATACATCAAAACGTTTTGTGGGGAGTATTTCAGCACAGCCCGGCCACACTCGCGGCCGCCGATTTCTCAGCCGCCGTCGCCAGACTGCTGGCTTTGCAAGAGAGAGGTTTGTCCGACTTTTTCGGCGGTTTGATAGAAAGCCGCATCCGTCAAATCATCAAAGCTGCGAAGATGCAGGGACAGTCTGTGGAAACTACCCTTCAGACTTTAGACCGTTTCTACGCAGAGGGATTGATGGGTGAAATGGAACTAGGGCGAGAGTCTCGCGAAAACACTCTCGCCGCTTGGCGGTATCAGCTAGAACGCCTCTGGCCGGAGGTGGAACCCTAAGACGATTTGAGATGGCAGATTGCAGATGGCAGATTGCAAAAAACTGACAATCAAGCATCCAGGATACCCGCCACGTGATTCATTCCGAAAGCAGACTCAGGACCCAGAAACACAAAACCTGTATCCGATCAAACTTTCCCCCCGAATTTATCTCGCGCAAGTCAATGCTTCAATTCTAAAATCTAAAATCTAAAATCTAAAATCGATTGACTACCATCGAGGTTGAAAGTTGCCTAAAGTTGCATTTCTTTTGAGTGGTATAGCAACCGCCAATACGGTTAGAACGTTCTTAATTGCATTAACCCTTGGGGAACATTGCTTCTTCCTTCTCTCGCGACGATAACTAAAGCCTTCCATCCGTTACATTCGGTTACATCCTCAGAAAGCGAATCCCTGGCCGAACTTCGTTTTGCCTGGGCCCTAGTCTTGAAAATTGGAGCCTGCAAGCCCCTTAGACTATAGCTAATCCGGGCCGTCGAACCCTCGAAGGATGCCCGTATATTCACAGATAACCTGATCGCGCTTCTCCAATTCCCTTCTATCACTGCAAAAATGGTATAACTTATCACAATAATTCGTTATAAATATTAAAATTTTTCGGAAAACACCCGATCGCAGGTATATCATGGTAAAAAGTTTAAAGCGCCTACTCGGTAAGTTCCCCAAAAGCTTCGATCGTTTAATATCGTTTAATATCGTTTAATATTGACTTAGAAACAAAATCTTTAGCAGACAATGCTACTGCGATCGGGTTTTCCCATCGGGTGCGGTTGTAATTTGACAAATTAGCAACTACCCGCTACCAATTACCCGTTATGAATTAATAGCAACTTAAGTTGTTCATGAATACAATTTTTAACAGGGGTTTCATCTATGTTTGCTGTGCGTGAGACTAGCTCGGAGTTATCAGTGTTGCATATACCTGAATTTTGTACTTGGAACATCTCCTTAGAATCAACTCTCCTAGACCTGCCACTCTCCAACTGCCAAATTGAATTAACTCAACAGGCAAAAGAAGTAGCCCAGGCTTTTGAAGAAAATTCCATGCTTCCCGGCGTCATTTTGACAGATGGAGGTAATTTTGTCGGCATAATATCGAGGCGTCTATTTTTTGAAAAAGTTAACTGCCGCTACGGAGTAGAAATGTTTTTCAAGCGACCAATAGAGGTGCTGTACAAGTTTGCCAAGCCAGAGGAACTCATACTTCCCGCCAGTAAATTAATAGTAGAAGCCGCCCAGGAATGTCTTTACAGATCAGCAGAATTAATTTACGAGCCGGTAGTAGTGGAAATAGCCCCCCAGACCTACAAGCTGTTAGACGTACACCAATTAATGGTCGCTCAATCAAGAATTCACCAATTAACAAATAAGTTACTCCACACACAAACCCAAGCCAAACTCATCCAAACAGAAAAAATGGCTAGTTTGGGGAGGATTGTAGCAGAAGTAGCCCACGAAATCAGAAATCCGCTGAACTGTATTTGGGGAAATTTAACTTTTCTGCTGTCCTATTTTGAAAACTTGCTTCAGCTAATGTCCGTTTATGAAGAAGAATATCCGGCACCCTGTCCCCGAATTGATGCCCTTAAAAAGGAAATTGAATTTGATTTTTTACAAGAAGATTTGCCGATTACCTTAGAAGGGATGGAGTTGGGAGCCGCGCAATTGCTCAAAATAGTTAACGGGCTGCACCACTTCTCTCACATGGACGAGACAAAACCAGCCGAGACAGACATTCACGAATGCGTGGAGATGACGCTGTTAATTTTGAAAAACCGCTTTAAAAATAGCATAGAAGTGGTTAAAAAATACGGCGAACTGCCGCTAGTTAGTGGGTACTCCGGTCAGTTGAGTCAGGTGTTTTTGAATTTGTTAGTTAATGCTCTAGACGCGCTGACAGAGTACGCAGCCGATCGAGAAATACACACCCCGTGCCGGGACAACTGGCAGCCCCAAATCGAAATTACCACTAAAGTTATAGAAACCGAACACGGCAAGCGGGTGGCAATTTGCATTGCCGATAACGGGCCCGGCATTCCCCCAGAAAATCACAAGCAGATATTTGACACCTTTTTTACCACTAAACCAGCAGGCAAAGGCAGCGGTATGGGGCTGGCTATCTGCCATCAAATCGTCACAGAAAAGCACGGCGGCAAACTGAGAATGCGATCGCAACCAGGAAAGAACACTGAATTTGAAATTCTCCTGCCTATAGTTGGCACAACATGATTAACTTCAGAATATTCTCGGTTGAACGCTTACGAAAAGTGAAATGATAGGGTAGCTTAGTAGTAGGTTCTCAATTCACTTTCCCAGCGTTTCGGCAACTAAAACTTCCAGTGGCAAATAAATTCAGTTCCAAACTCATTGGCCCTTCACTCTCCGAAGGCAGCCATCAAGACCTTTCCCTAGAGTCTACCCTCTGGGATTTGCCCCTGTATGAATTTCAGGTTAAATCGAGCTGCTTGGCTGTGGCAGTTGCCGAAATGTTTGAACAGCATCCCCTAGTGCCGGGAGTCGTCTTGATGGAAGCAGAAGAGTTTGCTGGCATGATATCCCGCAGGCAACTGCTGGAATATTTGCTCAAACCCCAAGGCCCAGAGCTATTTTTGCACCTGCCACTAAAAGTTCTCTACAGTTACGCTCGCCTCGAAATATTATTGCTCGCAGAGAGTACAACCATTTTGGCAGCAGCCCCACAAGCTCTGCGTCGATCGCCCGAATTGCAGTCAGAACCGATCGTCGTCCAAATAGACTCCCAATCTTACCGCCTCTTAGACCCTAACGCACTAAACATCGCATACTGGCAAATTCGTGGCATAGAAACTCAAGTCCGCTACGAAAGAGCCCAAACTCAAATGATTCAAAGCGAAAAAATGGCTAGTTTAGGGCGTTTAGTCAACGGAGTAGCCCACGAAATTTTAGATCCGGTAGGCTTTATCTGGGGGAATTTAACCTACGTCAGCGACTACAGCAAAAACTTGATGGAATTGCTCTCAGTTTACGACGCATACTGTACCGATCCCCCGCCGGAAATAGCACGGCTCAAAGAAGAGATCGACTATGACTTTTTGCAAAACGATTTTCTCCGAACTGTTGCCAGCATCAAATCAGGCGCAGAACGTTTGAGCAAGTTGGCAACCAGTTTGCAAAACTTCTGCCACATCGACGATATTTATCCCAAACCCACCGACTTGCACGCCAATATAGACAGCATACTTTTGCTGCTCAAAAGTCGTTTGACTAGGGAAATCCAAGTAGTGAAAAACTACGGCTACCTGCCACCAGTCCCATGCTATGCAGGACAGCTAAACCAAGTATTTATGAATATCTTGACCAATGCTATTCATACATTAATTAATGAAGCAGTCGGTCAAGAATTGGCAAAAGAGTTCAACGGTGGAGGACTCAGAGACGCCGATCGCCAGCCTAAAATTGAAATCACCACTCAAGTCTGCTGTCCCGAACCTGCGCCGGATTTAGACAAACTTCATGTTCGCTGGGTTTCGATTTGCATAGCAGATAACGGGCCAGGAATGTCACCTAGCAAGTACAAAAAAATCATAGAATCATTTTCTACGGAAAAACGTGCTCTCAAAGAAACCAGTTTAGCAGTTAGCTATCAAATAGTGACGGGCAAACACGGCGGTGCATTCAGAATGCGATCGGAGTTGGGCAGGGGCACTGAATTTGAAATTTTGTTACCGTTAGCTTAAAGAAGGAAAGCACTACACGGATTTTGACACGGATACACGGATGAATTATCTAGGGTGAGGCAGTAGTCAACAGTCAACAGTCAACAGTCAACAGTCAACCATTCTCTAATTGACTGCCGCACATTTTACAAAATCTAGCATTAGCATCGTGTACAGACCAACCGCAACCTTTACAAACAGCTTCTCCGTGATTAGCACTTTTAACTAATTGTTTAATCAAGTCCCCCAATTGCCAAGGAATCAGAGCAATTCCCGTCAAAATCATCAAAATAGTCAGAAAACGACCGGATTCGGAAATCGGAGTAACATCGCCAAATCCCACCGTGGTCATCGTGACAACCGAGAAATAAACAGCATCCAAAAAAGTTCCAAAACTTTCGGGATTGGCCGGATGTTCGACTTGATAAATCAAACCAGAATAAACAAAAATTATTGCCAGCAAAGTAAACAAAATCCGAGCAAAAATCACCCCATCTTCGCTGCTGATGCGGAAAATAGAAATTTTCAATTCCAGAAAGCGGATGAGTCGGAGAATTCTAAACCAGCGAAAAATTCGGATAAAACTAACGTTGACAAATCCTAGTAAAAATGGTAAAATTGCCAGCAAATCAATAATTGAAAAAAAACTAAAAATAAATTTAACTCGATTTTCGGCACACCATAGTCGCAATAAATACTCAAACACAAAAACAACTAAAAGCGCTGTATCGAGAGTTTGCAAATTAATTCTCACAGTTTCCGAAATCTGGTAAGTTTCGGCGATGAAGCTGGTCGAAGATAGGAGAATTAGTCCGGTAAGAGTTAAATTGACGGTTCTGCCAATTGGGGTTTCGATGTCTTCGAGATAAAATCCAATTTGCGATCGGGTTAACATAGATGAGATAATTAATACCATTTATGAGGTAAGGGAATTATCGCACATGAGCATCGAATTAACTAAGGGTGAAAGGTTCAATCTTTCTAAAGAAACTCCTAATTTCAGTAAAATTGCGATCGCCCTGGGGTGGCAAGTCAGCCAGACAGCACAAAACTGCGACATTGACGCATCTGTTTTTATGTTAGCGGCAGACGGTCGGATTCCTGATGAAAAGTATTTTGTATTTTACAACAATCTGACATCGCCGGACGGTGCGGTGCGACATTCGGGAGACAGCAAGAATGGGCAAATAGACGGAGATGATGAGACGGTTTATGTGGATTTGAGTAAAATCAATTCGGCGATTCAGGAAATTGTGTTTGTTGTGACTCTTCACGAGGGACAGGAAAAGAATCAAAGTTTTAGTCAAGTTACAAATGCTTTTATCCGGCTTTACAACCGAGAAACTCTTAGCGAATTGGTTCGGTACAATTTAAATCAGATTTTTTCCCAAGAAACGGCTTTAGAATTTGGACGTTTGTATAAGAAGAATGGCGAATGGAGATTTCAGGCGCTAGGACAGGGATATAATGCTGGGTTGCAAAGTTTTGTAGACAAGTATTATGTTGAGAATGCGGTTGATAAAAGCTCGAATGCTGCTGAGAAGCTTGATGATGCTGAGGTTGTGAGGCGGTTTAGCGATCGGGTGGATCGGTTATTGCGCGAAGAGGCGATCGGGGAGACACCGATTCCAGCATCTAGCGAAGCGGTAGAACAGCCGGCTGCTACTCCTGTAAATGCGGATACTGTGGAATCTGAGGAAGAGGCAAAAATAGATGATTCTGCACTAGAAAATCTGGAACCAGCTATTAGTGCTGAGGAATTTTTACAACGGTATAATCAGGGAGAACGAGATTTTGTTGGAGTTAATCTAGCCGGAGTAAATCTGAGCAGACAATCTCTGAGTGAGGTTAACTTAAATAGCGCTAATTTTAGGGGTGCAGAACTCTCTGAAACAAAGTTATCAATCATTAACTTGAGTGAAGCAAATTTATGTCATGCCAACTTTCACAAAGCTCATATTAGCTCAGCAAACTTAGAAAAAGCACAATTGCTCAATGCAAATTTAAGTGAAGCAACTCTGCATTCTGTAAACCTAAGTGAAGCTAACTTGAGTGGGGTAAATCTCAGTATTGCTCATTTGTTATTGGGTATTAGCTTCAACAGGGCTAACCTCAGTAAAGCAAACTTAATGGGGTTAAATTTGAGAAAATCACACTTGACGAATGCTGATTTGAGTAATGCGAACCTTAGTAATACTAATCTATTTGAGGTAAATCTTGAAGGGGCAAACCTTGAAGGAACAAAACTTGAACAAGCGCTGTGCAACGCACAGACTATCTTCCCCAAAGAATTTGATCCTGTTAAAGCAGGTGCTTACTTAATTGTTGCTGATGCTTCACTTTCCAACGTAAACCTAGCTGGTGTTGACTTGAGTGGTTTCAACCTGAGTGAAGCTAATTTGAGTGGTGCAAACTTAACCAAGGCAAAGTTGGAGGGTGCAAAACTGCTTCAGGCGAATTTGAGTGCAGCTAATTTGAGTGAAGCCAATCTGAATAATGCTGACCTAACTACAGCAAACCTAAGTGAAGCTAACTTGAGTAAAGCAAATCTTCGAGGTGCGAAACTAGCTGTGGCAAACTTGAGTGGAGCCAACTTAAAACAGGCAAATTTAGAGTACGCTAACCTAGTTGCAGCCGACATGAGCAACGCTAATTTAAAAGATACAAGAGTAGGCCGTGCTAACTTCAGCGAAGCTAATCTAACTGGCGTAAATCTGGTGGGAGTAGTGCTTGATTCAATAAATTTAAGTCGGGCTAACTTGGCGGAGGCTAATCTCTGCGGGTCAAGTTTAGTGTCTGCAATTTTGAGTGGGGCAACACTTAGCTCAGCGGATTTGCGCGGGGCAAATTTGAGTTGGACAAACCTAGAAAAAGCCAACCTAAAGGGGGCGAACCTAAGTGGCGTGGCAGGTCTGGAAACGGCAAAACTCGCAGGTGCAATTATGCCAGATGGCACAATTCACGAATAAATTCGATCGCAAATATTAAACAGCAAGGTGGGAATTTATTGGTGTGAATTTAACCGAAAGTCCGCCAGGGAATGAATTTCCTGGCTAGTCCTCTGAAGAGGACTAATGAGTTCTTCAGTCCTCTTCAGAGGACTTTTGCTATGAGGCAGGGGTTTAAACCCCTGCCGGACTGAGGCAAATAGCGTTAAATTGACACCAATGGTGTGCATCGCCCTAGAAATAGATTATGATTAGTATTAAAGATCAAATACATAGATTGTCGATGAATGAATCTGACACGGAAATTATAGAATCTACCCTCAGATGGATGACCGAGTTTGTCGAGTTACCGCATCCAGTTTTCAGCGATTTACCGATTTGTCCCTTCGCTAAAAAGGCACGCTTGGCTAATCAAATTTTCTTCAAAATAGAGCGGTTTTCAGCCATGACTGAGTTCGATCGCGATTCTGCCATCATGAAATCAATTTATGAATTTTACAATTCGGAATTTGAAATAATGGTAGTAATTAATCCCGAAAAAACAGCAATTACTGCGCCCGAAACTAAAGAATTGATAGACAAATTGAATAATCAGATTTCAGAGTTGGGCTTGCTGGCTTTTCACATCCATCCCGAAGAAGATTTTAATATTGACGGGCTTCATACTCGGAGGATGCCCTATCCGGGCTTCACTGTTCAAGTAAATTCTAAGCTGAAGCCAGCTTCCGATGCTTTAGAGAAAACTGAATATTACAAAAATTGGACTGCCGAACAACTAAAAAATTTCGGGATTCCGAGAAATTGACGATCGCCCTTCCCCCCTTTCTCCCTGTCTTGCTTCGCGCCCTTGGCTACTTTCATCGCTTCAATCCTCCATGAGTTTGGTGAGAGTGGTAAAAATACGATCGCACTCTGAAGAAGCCTTGCGAACCTTGTCAACATCCAACATTTCTAACAGCTTGGAAGCGTGCTGTATCTTTTGATATTCGCCTTTCGATTTTGTGTCGCGGCTAGCTGCTTTCAGGCTTGGTTCTAACAAATTCTTTTCAATCGTCTCTACATTGATCTTTTTAGGAATCGCATTTTCTTTAAATCCCTGCCCGTAAAATCTTTTTAAAGTATCAATATCAGCAATCAACCAAGCTTCCATCGCTTGAACCATGAGATAGCAATGAGTGTCATCAACCCCAGGCGAATCCCAATTATCCCTCCACTTCAAATGCTCCCAAGGCGGCTGCTTTACAGGGGCTTCTGAGTCAACTAAAAGGATGATAAAAGCATTTGGGTGATCTGCCAAAGCATTCTTGAAATCCCTGAAAGCATTATTCCGGGAACCGCAGAGAATGATCTGCCACTTGATTTTCTTGCTTTGGGCAACCTGCACAAGTTCTTTGAAAAAACTGCTAAATCCTTGTCGGAGCAATTGCTTTGTATTCTTGCCATCGCCACCACCTTCGATGTAAATGCGAATCTCCTTTACCATCGGTTGCCCCCGATTTCTCCCATCCGCCAAAGGTCTCCCAAACTGTAATTCTCAAGCCATTTTTTCAGTCGTTCGGGATCGAGACGGTTCAGGTGACTTCCTCTATCATCCCGATCGCATATTAACACTGACTCAGGACTCAGAGCCGACACTAAAGCATCGGAATGGGTTGTCACAATCAATTGTGTGCGCTGTGAGGCTTCGATCAACATTTCAGCAACTGCAGGCAGAATGTCGGGATGCAAGCCAATCTCCGGTTCTTCAATACAAATAAGTGGCGGGGGAGTTGGATCTAGAAGTAAAGCTATTAAGAATAAATAACGCAGCGTACCGTCTGATAAACGAGTTGCGGGTATTGGCTGAGTTAATCCTGTTTCGCGGATGAATATCTGGACAGTACCGCCATAAATCTTGATACTCAGTTCTTCGGCTGCATCGTAGAACAGTTGTAATTTTTCAATAATCAGCCTACTTCCTAATTGATACTGTAAGTTATTTAAAACCAGTCCTAAGTTGCCACCATCTTCTAGGAGGGGATGTTCTGGCAAGTCAGTTTGCTGAGCCTTTCTAGATACTGAATCTCTCCCTGTCTGCCAGTTACGATATAAACCAATGTCGGCCAATTTATTTCCCAGATATGATAGTTCGGGATAGAGTTCTGGATCTTTTCTTTGAGATAAGATAGATTGATCGGGAATGATATCTTCTCGCCGCAGATTCCGCAGCTTTCTTGTTTGCTGCTCGTTGTCCTCTATAACATTGATAACAGGGCGAGCCCGATCGTTATAACGGTAATAGAAAAATGGCTGGCTTTCAAAACTATGGCGGGTTTCCATATCTTCTATAGCTTCGTCCACTACTTCAAGTCTCTGACCGACTGCGGTAAAACTAATCTGATAGCGCAGTGGCATCGTTCGTTCTGGGTAATCTAAAATAGCCTCTATTTTTGCTGTGGCAGTACCTTTTTCACCTTTCCACAGAAAATCGCTGATACCACCTCCTTGACGAATCGGAGCAGGTAAGTCGGTAGGTGTTGCCTTCAACACTCCCATCGCTTCAATGAAGTTAGATTTGCCGGATGCGTTAGTACCGATCAATACATTCAGGGGTTGCAGTTCAATTTTTTCCCCCTCACTTCCATAGGAAAGGAAGTTTTGCAGTTGCAGGGAGTGAATAAATCTTTTGCCTTCCACCTTGTCCTCCTATGCCAATTCTGCATTATTATACCTTGTGAAAGCCTTCGTTTTTAGTCTTGAATTAAGTAGGTCTCAAAACTACCGATTCCCAGTCTTTGCCTTGAAGTCGGAAGGGGAGTGAGATATCCCGATCGATCGCATCGCACAACAGGCGACCTACTCTCCTGCAAAGGTCTGTGACCCATTACAATTAATTCAGCAAAAAATCTTTACACATAAGAACTCATGCAGCTCAAGTCAACAACCCGCCATATTCGCATATACACCGCCATCCTCGAAGACAACGAACTCGTCCCCAGCAATGACCTTTTGACCCTCGACATTGACCCAGATAACGAACTTAACTGGAATGACGAGTCAATCAAACAGGTATATGCCAAATTCGACCAACTCGTAGACGCATACGAGGGCGAAGACTTGACCGAGTACAACCTCCGCCGTATCGGTTCGGAGTTGGAGCACTTGGTACGATCGTTCTTACAAAAAGGCCAAATCAGCTATAACCTCAACAGCCGCGCTGTTAACTACAGCATGGGATTGCCTCAAGTTGATGCCAAAGTTCACCTGTAAGGGCGATCCTCTTCGAGGGCTTCGCTAACGGGCGATCGGCATTTATGTCAACTTAAGATTGAAACCCATAATAAATGTCGCTTGTAGCTGAGTTTCGATCCCCCCTACTCCTCTTAATCACGGGAGTACCGCAGGGCGGTTTCATTTTCTTGTAGGGGTAGCACTACCCCTACAAAATTCATGTTTTTGGTGAGAATGAAACCGCCCTGGGAGTACGGGGGGTTTAAAGCTGAAAATCTGCTTTTATTCTTCTTCCTGCTTGTTTCTGACTCCTGACTCCTGACTCCCGGCTTCTTCCTTCTTCTGACTTCGATCGGACTTCTCCCCCGCCTCCCCAGCATCAACCGGAGAATTGGGAACGCGATCGCGTTCCAAAAACTGTTTAACTGCAAGTTGGCGGTTGCTCATAAACTGACCCCAAGCGCCGGGAAACATCCCATCCAAGGTTTCCACCAGCGCCCAAACCTCAAGATTCATCACTTTGTAATAGAAACTGTGAGAATGTTGAATGCTAGTGAGTATTTCGTCTATTTCAACAGCAGGCAGCCGCTTCGGATCGGGCAAATTCTTGGAAAAGGCGCTGGGTTCATGTGGGGCCATGGTTAAATACTCAACAGCTTGCAGAGGCCGGTCAGTCGATTTGAGATTTTAGATTTTAGATTTTAGATTGATTCCACAGATGAATCTGGGGGCTTGAACTAAATATCTAATTTTTTTGGCTTTCCACGACTCCTGTCGGGGGCTTGCGTCCATCAGTCGATTTTAGATTTTAGATTTTAGATTTTAGATTGATTCCACAGATGAATCTGGGGGCTGGAACTAATATCTAATTTTTTTGGCTTTCCCCGACTCCTGTCGGGGGCTTGCGTCCATCAGTCGATTTGAGATTTGAGATTTGAGATTTTAGATTGACTCCACAGATGAATCTGGGGGCTGGAACTAATATCTAATTTTTTTGCTGTCCCCGATTCCTGTCGGGGGCTGGCATCCGTCAGTCGATTTTAGATTTTAGATTTGAGATTGACTCGACAGATGAATCTGCGGGCTTGTATCCGTCTTTGGGTAGGGTTAAATTTAACTTCTGTTGCGAAACTAGGGTGCGAGGCACAGATGACCCTTCGCGAGAAAACCGACAATTGATATTTATTTATATCTGTCGGCTCAGGTGATTTCTACCTAGCTGCATCATACCATTAGAGTTAGTCTAAAATCTCAATTCCCTTGAGTGCTGCGATTTCTTCGGAAATTGCCGCTATCATGAATATGCTGAAAACAGCGTGATTTCCAGCCGATGACTGGGGTGTCGCGCGATCGTCTAACCCTGAAAGCTCATAGTAAGATTCATCCGGCAGTCAACAAAATGGTAAACTGTTCGTGTCAGTACAAGACATTAAAACCTACCCCTGGACTGGGGGAAAGTCACGCCTAAAACATTGTAAGGAGATATCGCTACGCACACAACAGTGCAAACGTGGTGAGCCAGGGAACCTGAAAAATCAGGATATTAGGACTGCGAAGTCTTAAGAATCTCCGTCTGTTGAGAAAGCGGGGGTGTCAAATAATCGCCACGTATCAACCCGTCGAGGTTCAATCGCTAAAATAGTTCAGATCAGCACGCTTGCCCAAAGGCGTCAGGAACCCTTATGCAAAACTCTGTGGCAAAACACTACTTATGGGCTTTAGGTGAAGGGATCAAAGGGTGTAAGCCAGGCGATCTGATCGCTGGTCGCTACTTGGTCAAGCGCGATCGACTTCTTGTCGATACTCAACCCGAACACTTGCCGGAACTGCCCGATGAGATTCCGAGTGTTGTCACTCCTTATCTGAGACTGTTTGCCTATCAGTTGCACGTACCTCAAGTATACGGCCTGGTATCGTCCAAGATGAGCAAGCTATCGGGAGATATCTGGCTACTGGAAAACGTGCCTATTTTGAAGGTGACGGAATCTTTAATGCCGGAATTGGCGGACTCCTGGAAAGGAGCTGCAGCGATGCGCCAGCTCAATTGGCTGTGGCAAATGGCCAAGTTGTGGCAGCCTTGTATCGCTCAGGGCGTGGCTTCGACGCTGCTGACTCCCGAACTGCTACGGGTAGAAGGGCAATTGGTGCGGTTTCTGGAATTGCAGCCCGATCGCAAACAGCCTCATTTGTCCCAGTTGGGCAAATTGTGGCAGCAGTGGCTCGAAGATGCTCACCCAACTATTGCCAATTTTTTGAGGCAACTTTGCCAGCAAATGGTTGCCGGTCAAGTGCGCCACGGCGAACAACTGATGAGCCAGTTGGATAAAGCTTTGGCAAAGTGCGGCCGATTTTACGATCGTCACGTTGAAATTGCCACGGGCACGGATGTAGGCAGATCCCGCGCTCACAACGAAGATGCTTGCTATCCGCCCAGCGGTACGCTGTTGGCAGGAAGCCCGGGTGCGGAAGCTTGCGCGATCGTCTGCGACGGTATCGGTGGACAAGACGGGGGCGAAGTAGCTTCCGAAGAAGCAATTGGTGTGCTGCGCGACAAGTTGCAGCAAATGCCCCTACATCAAGCTAATTGGGACCCGTTGAGCCTGACTTCCAAGCTGGAACGGGCAGCTTGTGCTGCTAACGACAAGATAGCCAGTCGCAACGACAGCGAACACCGCCAAGGCCGCCAGCGGATGGGAACTACGCTAGTTATGGGTTTAGCCCACATTCACGAGCTTTACGTCGCCCACGTCGGAGACAGTCGGGCTTACTGGATTACCCGCACTGGCTGCTATCAACTTACTCTCGATGATAATGTGGCTTGCCGCGAGGTGCGTTTGGGCTACTCTCTCTACCGGGATGCTTTGGAACAAGTCGCCGCCGGAGCTCTGATTCAAGCTTTGGGGATTACTTCGTCCAACACTTTGCACCCGACTGTGCAGCGTTTTCCAGTGGATGAAGACTGCGTTTTGCTGCTGTGTTCCGACGGTTTGAGTGATAAAGACCGGGTTGAGGAATGTTGGGAAGCGGAGATTTTGCCAATTCTCGACGGTAGCATTAGTTTGGCTAAGGCGCGCGATCGACTGATTGAGATTGCTAATACTAGAAACGGTCACGATAACGTCACTGTTGCTTTAATTCACTGTCAAGCGCATTTGAGGGAAGACGGCAATACTTTTACAGAACTGTCTGTCGCACCTTTAGATACGCCGATCGAACTAATTTCCGATAGCGAGGATCTGCCAACGGATTTGACCGAAAGCACAAGCCTTGGCGAGGGGAATTCTCAAGGAAAAACGCTGTTGTTACCGCCGGAAAAAAGCAAAAGTTTATTTTCGCTGCTGCTGAAAATTTTATTTTTATTAGGCTTGGGGGGTGTATTTGCTTATTTTTTCATCCCTCCGGTGGGTCGCGCGATCGATACTGCCGGGGAGTCGATTTTCGGGAAACGCGGTTTAATTAATGCTGGAAGCACGCCGGAGAAAACAGTTGAATCTGTAGCTTCTCCGGTGCAATCTTTAGAAACAGGCTCGTTTATAGAGATTAAAACTTCTGCGGCTGGGGAATTAGGAAAAGAGGGCGATCGCTTGGATTTGCGAGGCGCAATCGGTGAGTTGACTGTCAAAGGAACAGTCCCAGCCGGCAGCGTTTTGCAGGTGACAAACAAACAGCTTACGCCTCAAGGCAATTGGCTGGAATTGAAAGTTTGTTCGATTCCTGAAATAGTGCGATCGAACTCTCCCAAACCCGAGTCAAATAAAGATTTTTCTACTGTTTCAAAACCGACACTGAATCCATCTCCCGCTGTGGCAACTCCCACTCCCTCCCCTTCCCCGGTAGTTAAGCCAACAGTTGAAGTAGAAAGCGCCAAGCTGCAACCGGGGGAAATCGGATGGATTCAAGAACAAGCTGCTGTTTCTAAAGTAGTGTCTAACCTAGCCTTAAACCCAACTCAACAGGGGAAATGCGTTGCTTCTGACTCAAATCCCAATGCTAATTAAACTGTTAATGCTTGAGTATATTGAGCAACTTTGCTTAAATTTAGTAGAAAGAAAAATGCAAATTTCTAAACAAAACTAAGATTAACTGATACCATCGCTGGTCAAGTAGCTGACATAATTTGAGATTTGAGATGGGAAATTTAATAATTTCCCATCTCAAATCTAACAAGGTTTCAAAATTGCTAACCTAATTTGTTAGATACTTCTGCCAGTTTAGTCACCATTTGGGAGACGGCTTTGTCAACTGCCGCGCTCAAAAGTGAGTCTTCATTGCTGCTGCCAGAATTGCTGCTGATACCTCTGACAGAAATATTAGAATCGCTTTGATCAGCCTCTCCTACTGCTTTGGCGGTGGCAAGAATATCTCCTGAAGCTGTACCGATTAACCGCACATCTATTTGAACGGTAGCTTTGGTTTTTTGTGAACCCGCGCCGATTCCCATGAAACTGCCGCCGCCGGATTGTTTGTCGATATTAAACTTGGTAATGGTGCCGATGAGCACGGCGTCAACTCCTAATTGTTTGCCAATTTCGGCTGCTGTCCCGGCATCCATCGCGCCGCTGCGATTTTGCTGTTTGAGCACTTGTTCGAGTTTGCTGCGATCGACTACTGTATAAGTGCCGTTGTTGACGAGTTCGTTGATTAGCAGTTCGCTGATGCCTTTGGCGGCGCCGACTCCCCTGTAGGAAGTGTAATAGCTGTTGGTGGGGCCGTAGTCGAAGTCCATGACGACGAGGCGCTTTTTGGCAGTTGCTTGGGCGAGTTGGGTTGCTGGTTGGGTGCTGGCTGGTGTGGCGATCGCACTTAATGAAACGCCTGCTAGCATTAGAGTAGCGAGGGAAATGCTGGTTAAGCGAGATATGGTGGTTCTTTTCATAAAGCTTACCTCACAGTTGTTTTGTGCCGACTCTAGAATACTTTACGGAACAGCCCGATTTGACATACCCCTGCCTAAAGGCGAGGGGATTCTTGATTCGCAGGGATTCCAATGAATTTACCCTCGGCAAGCATCTTGACCGTATGCCCTACGGCTGCAAGTCCTCTAATTAGAACTACTTGAGCGGCTGCAACATCTCTGTCCGTTGTATAGCCACAGTTCGAGCATGAATGAGTACGCTCATCAAGCTGTTTTTTTCCTGTTTCTGCTAGACAATTGGGGCAAATTTGACTCGTTTTATGAGCACTTACCTTCTGAAAGTACACGCCATATTTCAAACAAGTTTGCTCTAGGATTGTGAAGAATTGACCCCAGCTTGCGTCTAAGCAGTGTTTCCCTAGCATCGCCCTAGACAGCCCAATCAGATTCAGATCCTCAACGAAAATCATTCCCACGTTTTGGCAGATTTGATGAGATAATTTACGATGCCAATCTTTCCGACTGTTAGCAACGTATTCATGCAGTTTGGCGACTTTCTTTTGAGCTTTACGCCAATTGTTAGAACCTAGTTTTTTACGACAGACACGTTGTTGCAGCAATTTAAGCTTGCGTTCTGCGTCTTTAAAAAATCTTTGGCGCTTGACTAAAAGACCGTTAGAAGTTGCTAGAAAATTAGTTAGTCCCACATCAATTCCGATACCTTCACCGTGGGGCATTAGAGTGGGTACTGAAACGTCCCATTGTAGGGCTAACATCACGTACCAACCGCTAACCCTACGGACTATCCTTGCTTGCTTAATCGTTGCACCATCAGGGATAGGACGTGATTGATGAAACTTAACCAAACCAATTTTAGGGAGCTTCACCGCTTGATTTTGGACAGGGTTAACCCCCAATTGCGGGAATACAAACGATCGCATTGTTCCTGCTTTCTTAAAGCGGGGGAAACCGTGTTTTTGTTCCCACATACTCACAAACGCTTTTTCAAGCCTTTTGAGTGTTTGCTGTAGGACGTGTACTTGGACGGCTGCCAAAGTGGGTATGTTTGCCCTAGCCGTAGTTAAACTTTTGCACTGGCTTGCATAAGTTGGTCGTTTTGTTTCGGCCCGAATGATGAACTCAGATCGGATAGAGCAAGCGTTAATTCGACAACTACGAGACTCAAACCAATGTTTACGCTCTGCCAATGCGTAGTTGTATACGCGACGGCATTGTTCTAGCCAATCTTCAAAGATTGCTATTTGTCCTGCCGTTGGTTTGAGTTTGAATTCGTAGACTAAATGAAACATTTGCTCTATCCTCCTACCTGATTATATCACAACCATGAGCGAACGTAGGAACGCTTTTTCAAGAAGTCTAATTAAAGCCGTCCTAAAAGGACTGGGCACAGCACCCAAATTTTCGGTCAGGGTTGGGGGGTGAGGAGGTTGGAATTGGCGGGTTTTAGTGTTTTTTGACTTTCAACAGGCTTAATTTTTGTTAATGAACCGCAGAGGACGCAGAGGACACAGACTAAAGGTGGCAAGAACCGCACAGCAATCCCCAATACCTCTTACGCCCCAGATTCCATAAAACCCATCAACCAATTAGCCATCGTCGCCCTGCGAGTCTGTCTGGGCCCGAATTCCCCAATTTTATAGCCTTTAAAGCCCAATTTTTCCTTCAGCAACTGCTTGTTTTCTGGAGGGGTCGATCGAGTCAATTTCACCGTCGCCGGCCTAGAATCGATAAAATCGGGCGGTTCCGGGTACTCTTGCCGCCACTCGGCTGCAACACCTGCACTGTTCCACTTGCCAGTCTCGGCATCCCAGCGGTAGCCCAGATACTGCCAAACTAATCGGTTGACAGCAGCATCGTCGATTTCTTCGTTGAGAATAGCCCAAATAGTTTCGTTATTCAGCGGTGGTAATTCAGACATGAGCGCGATCGAATCGGAAATAAAAAAAGTTTAACTCACATTAGATAACATTATCAGGAACGGGCTCTCCGGCCCGTTCCACAAAAAATCCTAGGAATTTGTTTGTGGGGAGTAGGGGTTGGGCACGCGAACCCCGCCCAAAATGCCACCCCCAAAAAATTAATTATTCAAAATTCCGTCTTTCTCGGCCATAGACAGCATTAAGTCTATCACGCGACTAGAATAACCCCACTCGTTGTCATACCAGGAAACAACTTTGAAAAACTTAGAATTCAGTTCAATTCCCGCACCTGCATCGAAAATGCTCGATCGCGCGTCGCCCTGAAAATCTGTCGAAACCACTGCATCCTCAGTATATCCAAGAATGCCTTTGAGTTCGCCCTCCGAAGCTTTTTTCATTGCCTCGCAAATTTCTTTATAGCTAGTTTCCTTCGCCGTTTTGAAAGTAAGGTCAACTACAGACACGTCGGGAGTTGGCACGCGCAAAGCCATTCCCGTCAATTTTCCTTTCAATTCTGGCAACACCAAAGTAACAGCTTTCGCTGCACCGGTCGAAGATGGAATAATATTTTGAGCCGCACCGCGTCCTCCCCGCCAATCTTTTTGGCTGGGGCCGTCTACAGTTGGTTGAGTAGCTGTCATTGCGTGAACTGTCGTCATTAAACCTTCTTCCAATCCGAAGTTATCGTTAATAACTTTGGCAATTGGTGCTAAACAATTTGTCGTACAGCTAGCATTAGAAACAACCGTATCTTTTGCCGGGTCAAATTTGTGGTGATTGACGCCTACTAGAAAAGTTGGAACTTTTTCCGGGTCTTTTGTCGGTGCTGAAAGTATTACTCGTTTGGCTCCTGCCGTCAAGTGTTTTGAGGCCCCTTCAAAATCTGTAAACAATCCGGTAGATTCTACAACATAATCTGCGCCGGATTTACCCCAGGGCAATTCGGCAGGATTTCTAATCGCTGTACAGGGGATAAATAGTCCGTCAACGACAATCCCGTCTGGTTTGCTTTCAACTTCGCCGTCGTAAATGCCGTGGGTGGAGTCGTATTTGAAAAGATAAGCCAGGTTGTCTGGCGAAACTAAGTCGTTAATGCCGACAAATTCGATGTTGGGGTTTTTGATGCCGGCACGCATGACTAGCCGTCCGATGCGACCAAATCCGTTGATGCCAACTTTTAATGCAGCCATGTTTAAACTCCTATTGAAAATATCGTTAATCGATCGGGCGTTAGCGAAGCCCGCCCCTACGGGGGCTACGCCAACGAAGAGGATCGCCTGTTGTGGCTTAGAATTTACCACGCTAACGGATTTTTGCAACTGATTCTTTTCTATCTCTTAAGAATTCTGAATTCTGCCCCGGCTGGGAAGGGCAATTAATCCTGAAAAGACCGCTGACTAATGGCTAATGGCTGATTTTTGTCAACTTGTAGAAGTGCTATAATAGACAGAAATTTTTTTCAAAATTGCCTTTTTAAAATCAGGCTAAAGTAATAATAAAAAACTTATCCCAAAGCCGAAACGGATTGGCATTCTCACCAATGGCGATTGTGGGAACCAAAGCCTAGGATGAAAGTCGCAGATACGCGCAAGGACACAGCACTGCCGTGTCCATACACATATGGCGTACAATCTATAGCAATCCTTGCAGGAGTCGTAAATTTTTTACCCCACCCCAACCCTCCCCGAACTCGCGGGGAGGGAGTAAGAAATTCACAAATGATTTAGGATTGCTATATGTGTAGCTCAAATTTTCCGAATTGGTATAATCACCAATCACTAATGACTAATGACTAATGACTAATGACTACCCGACGCACCTAGTAATTAGCAATTCCACCGCATCTGAAATAAAACACGACCCACCAAATTTATTGAGCACGGGTCTAATGTTTTCTGCAACTGCTGAAACTTGAGCTGGTGAACAAAAAGCAAGCACATAAATGTTATCCAGTGCCGTCATTGATGAATCACGGGAAACGTGATCCCTAGTGCTTTTTCCAGCGACATCACGAATCACCGAATAACCGGGTACACCAGCTTTGTCTAAACCATCTAAAATCTTGCCGAGTTCTACTGAGTGGGCTATGATTTCTACTCTTTTGACTGACTCCATTATCTCACCTCCAAAACATATTGATTCCGTATAGATACAGGGGAATGCCTACAATGATATTAAATGGAAATGTCACTGCTAAGGCAGTTGAAATGTAAAGACTTGGATTCGCTTCGGGAACAGTTAGGCGCATGGCTGCTGGTACTGCTATATAAGAAGCACTCGCGCACAATACGGCAAACAGCAAAGTGTCTCCCTGCGGCATTCCGATTAATTTGGCTATTACCAAAGCAATTACTGCGTTGACTATGGGAATTAGGATTGCAAAGCCGATCAGAAAAATTCCTGCTTCTTGCAAATCTTTAATTCTGCTAGCAGCAACCAGCCCCATGTCTAGCAAGAAAAAAGTCAGAACTCCGTAAAACAAGTCTTGAGTAAACGGACTCATAACTTCCCAACCATGTTCTCCTGTCAGTACCCCCATAATTAGGCTGCCAATCAGCAGAAAAACTGAACTGTTTAGGAATGCTTCTTGCAACACTTCTGGCCAAACTATTTCGCGTTTTCCTTCTTCCCCACCAAATACACTGACTAGAATCAGACCGACTATAATGGCTGGGGATTCCATTAATGCTAGCGCAGCTACCATGTAACCGTCAAAGTCGATCCCCTGTGCTGTGAGGAAGGATGTTGCGGTGATAAATGTGACGGCGCTGATGGAACCGTAGGTGGCTGCGATCGCCGCGGCATTGTAAGAGTCGAGTTTGATCCTCAGTATGAAAAAAGTATAAACGGGTACTAGCATTGACATCAGCATCGCTGCTAAAATTGTCAGGGCGACTTGCTGGTCAATTCCGCTTTTGGACAGTTCGACGCCGCCTTTAAATCCGATCGCAAACAGCAGGTACAGCGAAAACAGTTTGGGGATGGGCGCTGGAATTTCTAAATCAGATTTAAGAAAAATTGCCAGCATTCCCATGAAAAAAGCTAATATGGGTGGATTTAAGATATTTGACGCTACTAAACTCAAATCCACGATCGTTCACTCCCATTTCTTGCGTTTTTAATATTACTTCCCCAGTAATTGTGGCACGAGAATGGATAAATAGACCGATCGAACTTTTGACTCAGAAGCTCGATCTGGTTAAATACCCCCAAATACGGCAAAGGCGCACAGTACGCACCTTACAACGAAGGTGTGCACTATGCACCCGCAGGCTAAGTTATTGTTGTTTAACTAAGCAACTGCCAAATAAGACTCTAGGGCTTCGGAACCACCGATCAACTTGCCGTCGATAAATACTTGCGGCACAGTTGTAGCCCCAGTCATAGCCCGGAGCGATTTGGTTGTGATCTCCCGGCCCAAGACAATTTCTTCATAATCCAAGCCCTTTTGACTCAGCATTCCCTTAGCCTTAGCGCAGAAGGGACAGCCCATTTTTGTAAACAGCGAAACTAGCTTCGGCTTGGTTGCTGCGGAGTTGATGTAGTTGAGCATCGTCTCGGCATCGGACACTTTGAAAGGGTCGCCCGGTTCCTCTGGCTCAATAAACATTTTTTCAACCACGCCATCTTTTACCAGCATCGAATAACGCCAAGACCGCTTCCCAAAGCCTAAATCTGTTTTGTCTACCAGCATTCCCATGCCTTGAGTAAACTCGCCGTTACCGTCGGGAATTAATGTCACATTGTCTGATTCTTGGTCTTTTGCCCACTCGTTCATCACAAAGGTGTCATTGACGGAAATGCAAACGATTTCATCTACGCCATTTTCTTTGAAAACTTTCGCCAATTCGTTGTAACCGGGGAGGTGCGTTGACGAACAAGTGGGCGTAAAAGCTCCTGGCAGCGAGAACACTACTACGGTTTTACCTGCAAATATATCATCGGTGGTGACATCCACCCACTCGTTGTCTTTGCGAGTGCGAAAGGTGACTTTGGGTACTCTTTGACCTTCTTGGTTCGTCAGCATGATTTTAAATTTTTGGGTACTTGGGTTCAATTCCTTTGCTTACTTTAGCGTACTCATAACGAGTATGAGTTGTCAAGGGGAGGCGAGTTTTTTTCTCGGACTTGGGCGCGCGCGCGAGCTCAGTTCATTGTCTTTGCGACAGATAGCAGATTTAAAACTTGCTGTTTAACCCTCTTTTGTCACTCTGGAAAATTAAAAATGAGAACCAAATTTTCAACTGTAGATAGATCAAGGATTTGAGCATTTATTTTCTAACAGAATGGCCCAAATCAAGGTTTTTGGTAAAAGCCTTATGATATAACCATCCCAGATTATTTTCTGCCGAAACTGACAAAAGAGGGTTAAGTAGGTCGGCAATTCTGTCTCCATTCCTTTGCTGCTGCTAACGGGTGAGGATTTTTTACACATTCTGTCAACATATCGATATCAATTCCTGGCAGCAATTCGCTTTGTGTGATTAATTCATAACCGCAGTTGGACACGAATTCAACCGGAATTTCTTCTCGCAAATGGTAGATAGAAAATCGGTCATTTCGCCAGAACCAAACCTCTCGCACATTCAACCTTCTATACAGTTCTAGTTTATTGATGCTGCCACTGGTAACAATCACTTCAATTACCAAATCGGGAAATTCTTTATCTGTGCCAATACAGTAAGCTTCATCCGGTTCCGTACCGCCACGTTTTTCCTCTTGTCGCAGAGTTGTAGACCCAAAAGGGAAATATTCGATGTCAGCTTCTACAAAATAAATAAGCAGCAGATCTCCAATGCGAGTTTTTCTACTTTCATGGCGGCGAGAAGGCGACATAATTTCCAAAACTCCATCTAAATAAGTAACTCGATATCCTGCCGCATCGCCAATCCGATTCAGCAGTGTCTCGTATTGTTCCCAGTTGGCGCTATCGGTAAGGTAGCGATCTTCAGGATCTTGGCGTTGGAGTGCTTGTTCTTTAAGTAATGTATCTAGCTCGATCGTCAGCATCGGTATTACCTCCTTACAAGTTGTTCTAATCTTAGCTCAACTTTATTCCCAATCAAACTGCCTCCCCAAATATTCCTCTAATTCCTGATTGTAAGGTCGGAAATAATCGCTCAATCTGTCGCGAACCGATTCATTTACCCTCTGATAAGAACCAGGATTAGCATTTTGGTACTCAGACAATTGATATTCCGGCAAATCTAAAAATTCTAAAACCTGCTGGACTATAGCCGCCGCACCTGCATAAAAATCTTCGCTTTTCAAAATTAACAACTGTTCTTGGGGAAAGAAAGTCCGCCAGTTTTTAATAAATTCTATGTACCTACCGCGAGCTAAATAATTCCCCGGTTCCTCGCCGATGATGTATTCTGGATTTTGACTCAACCGTTCAATTTCATCGCTAATTACTCGATCGAGCGATCGCGCTTCCCAATTTAAGTCAGTCAAGCGGTAGAATTGAGAAATCGCCCGATCGACCGGATTTCGCAAAAGTACAATCAGTTTAGCCTCTGGAAACGCGGTGTAGAGACGTTCCGGTGCTTCCCGATAGTCAAAATAGCTTGGACTTGCTTCGCCAGTTACAAATTCCTCTCCCGAAGGCATTGGCGGAAAATGAGCCAAATACCAATCAATCCCTCTGTCAAAGTGCCACGAAAAAAAATCCATCTCCTTTTTAATCGGAGTCAAAATTTGCGGGTGTTGAGCTAAATAAGTATACAGAGAAGTCGTGCCGCACCGCTGAGAACCAATAATTATAAAGTTAGGAACTTGGACTGGTTTTAAGTTCCAATTTTGTGGAACAGGCATCTTGCCTGTATCTGATTGTGGAACAGGCATCTTGCCTGTATCTGATTGTGGGACAGGCATCTTGCCTGTATCTGATTGTGGAACAGGCATCTTGCCTGTATCTGCTTGTGGAACAGGCAAGATGCCTGTATCTGATTGTGGAACAGGCATCTTGCCTGTATCTGCTTGTGGAACAGGCATCTTGCCTGTATCTGCTTGTGGAACAGGCATCTTGCCTGTTCTCTTACTGATAAGAGATGCCAAACTTTGTTTAAAACTGACAGTTCGATAAAAATCAATCGCCTCGGCAATTTTACCTTGCCTCGTCAAAACTTCCCCCAAATTCAGATAAGGCCAAAAAGCCTCCGGTTTAGCTGCAACAACTTCGCGACACAATTTCTCAACTTCATCCAGCTTGTTTTGCCTAACAAAAACTTCCCACAAATTGTAATAAAACCACCAAGGAATATCGGGATTTATTTCTATTGCTTGGAAAAATGCCACCGCAGCTTCCTCCCAATATTTTTGCTGGCTCAGAACAGCACCTAAATTGTAATAAGACCAGCAATCATCTGGTTTTTGGGCGACAGTTCCGCGAGATGAGGCTAATGCGCTATTGCACTTTTCTTGCTGCTGCAACAACTCCTCTAATTTCGCTGATACATTACCACAAGTCGGCATTGATGTCAAGAGAGCTTGGTAAATAATAATTGCGCTTTTTGGGCGATCGTACTTGGCTAAATTCTCTCCTAACTGCAAATAAAACTCCCAATTTTCCGGTGGAATTTGCAATTGATATTGTTCTAAAACCAACTTTAAATCCGACTCAGTTTGTCCGAGAGCATATCCCAACTTCTCGTAAATCCCAGGTAAATCTCCGTCAATTTCAACAGCTTTTAAATACGCGACGATAGCTTCATCCCACTGTTTTAGTTTAGTTAAAGCGTCGCCTAAATTGCAAAAAGACCAAGCAAAATCCGAGTTGAGTGCAATCTCGCAGCGGTAAGCAGCAGCAGCTTCTTCCCATCGCCGAATTTTCAGCAAAGCATCGCCCAAATTGTGATAAGACCAGGAAAAATCTGGATTTAACTCAACAGCTTTTTTGTAAGCAGCGACAGCTTCCTCCCATTTTTCAAGTTTCAGCAAAACATCGCCCAAACTGTGATAAGACCAAGAAAAATTAGGATTTAATTCAATAGCTTTTTTATACGCAGCAACAGCCTCATCAAACCTACCGCTTTCTTGCAGGGAACTCCCCAAATTGTGGAACTCATTATCCATGAAAAACTCCTGCAAGATTTATTAACTTCTCCAGCGAGTTCAAATCCACCCGTATATCTTTATGTCCCGGATATTTCTGAGTTTGGTCATCTACCAAATCGCAAAGTAAATAGTAATGTTCCAAACCGCACAAATTGCTAATCATCCAATAACAATGCGGCACGTAAAGAGGAGAAAAAATTTCAATTACCTTAGTTCCCGGACTGCAAAAAACTAGATTTGTCAACCCCCCTCCGTGGGGTGCGACAACTACTTTAGCAGCAGCCAAACACGATGCTTGTTCTGCTACCGACATCGTTTCCAACTTAACACTGCGAAACCCAAATTTTTCTAAGTATTTAATTACCTCTTCATCATTGACGATTCGCCGATAGGATGCTTGTTGGCGGGTGATATAAATTCGCTCTGAATAGTCTGTGTTTAGTGGCTGTTTTTCATTTAAAAATCTCTGTTTAAGATATTCACACTTCCATTTAGAAACCGCTCCCGCTCCGTCATAAAATATTGACGGAACTATTAATTTATCGGCTGTAATGTGTAAATTGCAGCGACTTTCTAAAAGTTTATCTTGAGGAATTCCTAAAGTCTCTAAAGTTTCGGCTTGATAGGGGGAATCAGAAGCATTGACAACAAACTTATCTATAGTTTCTATCAATCCGCTCCGCTGCAAAAGGTCAAATCGCGTCATCACATCAAACATCCAATGAAAATAAGCGGCTCCACCCCAGCGAGCAGATAAAAAAGCCACATTTCCATCGACGTGTTCAGCGGGAGGCAATTTGTCGGAAGTGATTACCAATTCAGCACAACCCATTGAAATATCAGTAACAAGTTTATTGTCTGAAGTAATGACGGCGGTAGTCACAACATCTGCCCAAGCTCGTCCGTTTGGCAATACGGCAACAAAAGCTTTTCTGGAATGACTTTGATGTTCCCAAAATCTGCGGCTGCTGTCGATTGTTTTGGAATCAGATAAATTGATTTGACTCGCAGGATGGATGTCAATGCAGGTGAGGTGCGGATTGGATTCTGCTGCAACGGTCAAATCTTCTGTAAACCCACAGTATTTTTTGAGAATACTTAAGGGTAAGATTTGATTGCTGCATTTTGCCCGATCGCTCTCATTGACTTCTCCTTGTTGTTCCAGAGCATAACCTATGTTATCGTAAACTTCAAACAAATCGGGTTTAATTTGCAGGGCTTGAACTAAATTAGTGATTGCAGGTTCCCACTGCTGTTTAGCCATTAAACTCAAACCCAATCCTTCGTAACACCAGCAGGATTTTGGATCGAGATTGATACCTTTTTCATAAATGGCGATCGCCCTTTCCAATTCCCCTTGCTTCCGCAGTGCATCGCCTAACTTTTTGTACAGCCAACTATGATCGGATTCTAGCTCAATAGCACCACCAAAAGCCGCTGCTGCTTCGGGCCAATTTTCTTGTAATTCCAGAACTTCTCCCAAACTATTGTACAACCAACAATCATCGGGATTTAATTCAATAGCTTTGCGGTAAGCCGCCGCCGCTTCTTCCCAGTTTTCCAATGCAATCAAAGCCTTACCTAATCTGTCGTAAGACCAACAAAAATCGGGATTCAGTTCAACTAACTTGCGGTAAGCAACAGCAGCTTCCTCCCACTCAGAAAGCTCCATCAGCACATCGCCTAAATTGTTGTAAGTCCAACAAAAATCGGGATTTAACTCAATAGCTTTGCGGTAAGCAACAGTGGCTTCCTCGTGTTCCTCCATCGCCTGCAAAGTTTCCCCCAAAAAGTGGTAAGACCAACTAAAATTAGGGTTGAGTGCGATCGCCCGTTGGTAAGCTGCCCGAGCTTCGTCAAACAGTTCTTTCTCTTGCAGAGCTTTACCCAAATTGTGGTAAGTTAAGTAGTTGCCCGACTTAATTTTAATAGCTGTTTGATAGCGGGCGATCGCCTCATCC
Source organism: Microcoleus sp. B5-D4 (assembly GCF_036705145.1). Classification (NCBI taxonomy): domain Bacteria; kingdom Bacillati; phylum Cyanobacteriota; class Cyanophyceae; order Oscillatoriales; family Microcoleaceae; genus Microcoleus; species Microcoleus sp. B5-D4. Next base: position 35,904 of record NZ_JAUBTV010000006.1, read on the forward strand.
AAATAACCGGAATTCGCCGCAATATCCCCCAACTTTTCCCAACCCAGAGACAACAGAGTTTGCTCGGCGCCCAAACTTTGATTGCCGAGTTTTTTAACAATCAGTTGATAGCCTTTGTGTACTACTTCTAACTGACTTCCAAACATCTCCAAAAAAACATCTATCCCAATTTTAGTATCTTGCTCCGGGCTGTCGGGAAAGGTAAACTCGTAATCGTCAAAAATCATCAATCCCCCAACTTTCACCAACCTCCAAGATAAAATCGCATCTTGCAGAGCACTTGTGGGTTTGTGACAGCCGTCAATGTAAGCAACATCGTAATATTCCGAATTCAAATTCACTAACAAATCTTGAGAGTAACCTTCTAATTCAATTACCCGATCTGCTGCTCCCGTTTTAACAATATTGCCCTTAAACTGTTGTTGAAAATACAAATCAATACAAGTAATCTTTGTCGTGGGATGAGTTAAAATATTATCCAGCAGCCAGCAAGCCGACATTCCCTGAAAACTGCCGATTTCCACCACTTGAAAATCCGCAATTCCGGTAAATTCCTGCAAATGCAATTTCCAAATAGGAATATTGTGGGTAAACCAATCTTGGGTAAATTGATAATTTTTCGCCGCACACTCAGGCCAACTCCTCAATTCTGCCGCTTTTTGGTGGCAAATAATTGCTTCTTCTAATTCCCCTAATTGCGGTAAAATATTTCCTAAATCGTTGTAAGGCTGAGCATTGCTCGGAGCGATTTCTATTTGGCGACGGTAAGTGGCAATTTGTGCGTATAACTCCTGTTGTTTCGCCCGAACATCATTGAGTTGGGCGACAACTTCCGCAGCATTGGGTTCAATTTGCAGTGCCATGCTATAAAATACGATCGCACCTTCAAGCTGCTTCTGTTTCGCTAAACTATTGCCTAAATTTATATAAAACTCTGCTCCATCTAACTCAATTCCCAGCAATTTGTGGTAAATTTTCCCGCTTGCAAGTACCTCGATACCTTGACAATAAGTTTGGATTGTGCTGTCTAAGTCCGATTCGCTTCGCTTCCGCAAAACATATCCCAACCTCTGATTGATCCCCGTCAAATTCGGCTCAATCTGAACCGCGTGCAGGTAAGCGCTAACAGCTTCATCCCAGGATTGTTCGCAGGTGAAGGCAATTCCCAAATTGACATAAAACCAAGGGATATTTGGATTTATTTCAATAGCTTTGCGGTAGCAACTAATAGCTTCGGGCCACAGTTGTTTTTGAGCCAAAGCGTCTCCTAAGCAATTGTATGTCCAGTAGGAATTATCATTAATTTCCAGAGCCTGACGGTAACATTTAATGGCTGCATCAAAGTCGCGTTTTTGCGCGAAAACATTACCTAAACCCACGTAAGCACGAGCGTAGTTGGGATTGAGTTCGAGGCTTTTGCGGTAACAGGCGATCGCCCGATCTAATTCTCCTCGCTCCGCCCAAGTTTTACCCAAACTGTGGTAAGATTCAAACGAATTTGGATTGATGGCAATGGCTTGTCGGTAATTGGCGATCGCCTCATCCCACCGCTTCTGGCCAACCAGCATTTCCCCCAAATTGTGATAAGCTGTTGCCAGTTGCGGGTTTAACTTAATTGCGCGCGAATAACACTCCATAGCGCGATCGCACTTTCCCAATTCCACCAAACTATTTCCCAGAGTCACGTACTCCTCAGCCGTTGCCCAATTCGGCTCAATATTAAAAGCTTGATACCAACAGTCTGCCGCCTCTTCTCGCTTCTCTAACTGCGTCCAAATTCTCGCCAACTGGCGGTAAACAGCAGCAAAATTCGGTACTAAAGAAATCGCTTTTTCACAAGTGGCGATCGCCTTTTCCCACTGTTTTTCTTGAGAATACAAAATGCCGAGATTAGCATAAACTTCCGGCAAATTTGGATTGCGATCGATCGCCCTTTCATACCACTGCTTAGCTTGCTCGATTTCACCTCGAACCTGCATCACCTTTCCCAGCGTCTGACACGCTGCTGCCAAATTCGGTTCAATTTTCAACGCTGACTCGCAAGCAGCAACTGCCTCATTCAACTTTCCTTCGGCTAAATAAACTTCTGCTTGCCGACTCAAATCAACCGCTGCCTTTTCCATCTTCTCAATCGAGGGCATAATTAAACTTGCTCCAGACACCAACTAACTCAAACCCACCACCTCAACCATCCTTTTCAGCGAACTCAAGTTCACTAAAATATCCTCAGTCAGCGAATTCTGATACATCAACTGTCTAATAGGATAGCATTCAAAAGCCTCGCCCGCTAAAAAGTAATGTTCCAACTGCAAATATTGACTGATTCCCCAGTAATAATGGCTGATATAGTGAGGCGACACCAACTCAATTACTTTAGTTCCCTTGCCACAAAAAATCGTATTTGTCAAGCCGCTGCCGTGGGCAGCAACTATTACCTCAGCGTGGTAAAAATGAGCAATTTGCTCTGCCAAAGACATCGACTCCGGCAAAATACAAACAAAGCCAAATTTCTCCAAAACCTCAACCACATCTTCCTCGTTCAAAACTCGTCGGTATCTTGCTTTGCTGCGGCTGATGTAAATGCGTTTGGGATAGCTCGAACTAGGTAGAATTCCCTTGAGAAACTCCCGCCTCAAAAAATCCATCGCCCACCCAGAAGGCCAGCCCAAATATCCCGCAAAAGACGGTACAATTAATTCTGTTGCTTGAATGTGAGGCAAGCGATCACTCTCCAAGACTTTCTCTTCGGGAATGCCCAGAATTCTCAGACTTTCCCGCTGAAATTGGTGCTGACAACTATTGACCAAAAACCAATCAATCTCCGCCAAATCCCTACCGCTGAGCCGCAGCAATTCTATCCTCGGCAAAACATCAACCATCCAGTGAAAATAGACATTTCCCGACAAACCAGAAAGCACCGCCACGCTGCCGTCAATTTGCTTTAAAGCTGGAAAGGATTCTAACTGAAAAACGCTGTGTTTTCTAACATCATGCTTTTCGCATCCCGGCAAAAACCCCGGATAATCTCTCGACACATCAGCCAACAAATAATTGTCAGGAGTAATTACAGCGATCGCCTTGCAAACCATCCAATAATTTTCCTGCGGCACAATCCAAACTCGCCCGTTGGGAATTGCAGCCACAAAAGTCTTGGGCGACTCCACAGGTAGCGGTTGCGAGTTGGACAAACGGCAAACTCCCCAACCCAAATGCACCGGATCGAACCACTTAGAAAGTCGCTGCAAACACAGCCCGCAAGTTAACCCGGCACAATCGGAATTTGCCAATTTGGAATTGGATCTCGCAAATTGGGAATTCGGAATATTTTCTGCACTTGCTTCTGGTGCAGGTTTCCAAAATATTTCCACATAATTGTCAGCCTCCAACTTAGCATTAACCAGCCAATCCCAGCTCGATAAATAAATAGCGTGAGGAGGTTTTATAGAAGTGCTATCAGGCCAGATAAAGCTCTGTTTTTTCCACTTTTTCTGCTCCCCATACCCGTGCAATTGCAACTCTAAAACTTTTTGATAATAATCGATCGCCCGTTCCCAGCGCCCCTGTTTTTCCAGCAGTTTTGCCAACTCAAAATAAACCTGCGGTAAAGCAGGTTGAATCGTCAAAGCCATGCGGTAAACTGCAATTGCTGCACTGAACCGCTTTTGCTGGGCTAAGGAATTTCCCACCCGCCAGTAAATCTCTGCATTTTGTGGCTGAATTTGCAAAGCTTTTTGATAATAAGCCGCGGCAGATTCGTGTCCGCCGTACTCTGTTAAAGCATTTCCCAAATGCAGGTATATTTCTGCTAAATAATCGCAAATTTCAGCAACAGGTAATTCGCAAACTGCACTTGACAAATATCTAGCCACACCATCTTTTTTATTTACTTTTAAATCTGTTAAATCCGTGACATCCGTGACATCCGTGACATCCGTTACATCCGCTACAAAATCCGTTGCCGAACTTCCCATCAATGCTGTGAGAAATCGATCGCACGCAGCGATCGCCCTTGACAATTCATCATCTTCTACCGCCGCAGCTCTGCGCCTGTCTCCTAAGCGGCAGTAAGCCTCAACAAAATCAGGCTTCAGAGCTATTGCCCGCTCAAAATAAGGCATGGCTTCAGCAATTTTGCCCAAAACCATCAAAGAAAACCCGGCGTCTGTATAGCCCGAAATATAGTCGGAATTAATCTCGATCGCGCGATCGAAACAAGCAAGCGCCGCCGAATGTTCCCCCTGTAATTGCCACGCTTTCCCCAGATTGTAGTGAGCCAAAACCATGTCCGGCTCCAACTCAATAGCTGTGAGGTAAGATGCGATCGCCCGATCGGGACTTTTGTCCAGCAAGGCTTGACCCAAATTATTGTACAGCGTCGCCCAATCCGGCTTAATCTCGATCGCCCGCTGGTAAACTTCGATCGCCTCAGCCGCGCGATCGTCCTTTAGCAAAATCACACCCAGATTGCTATAAGCTTTCACGTAATCCGGCGCCAGGGCAATCACCTGTCGGTAGGTATCCATTGCCTCCTCGAACTGACTATTTTCATCTAAAACCACAGCCAGATTGTATAAAGCATCGAGATAATCCGGTTTTTGGGCGATCGCCTTTCGGTAACAGTCGATCGCCCCCAACAAATTACCCTGCTTGTGAAAAACATTTCCCAAGTTATAATTAACTTCTGCCCAATCTGGTTTCAAATCCAGAGCTTGTCGGTAGTGAAAAACCGCCTCATCCAGCCACGCATAGTCGCTGTAAAGTTGACCCAAATAAGCATGAGCCAGAAAAAACTGGGGCGAAATCTCCAAAGCTTGCACAAAAGCGTCTCTTGCCGCCGTCGGATCGCCTTGAGCGTCGAGAATTTCGCCTAAAGTCGTGTAAGCCGTGGGCGAAAACGGTTGAAGTTCGATCGCCATGAAGCAAAACTCGATCGCCTCAGTTAACTTACCCCTGTTCAAATAAACTTGGGCTTGCCTGATATATTCTTGAGTGTTCATTGCTCGCGGTGCAGTTGCGGTTTCTTTACCGCTTCAGTAAAACCTAGAAATTCTAATTTAAAAACTTTGTATTTATATTTTGCCCGATCGGGCGATCGATTAATTTTATCAATAACTGTCGATCGATTTTTTTTACTGCCCCTGCTGTATAGCAATCCTAAATCATTTGTGAATTTCTTACTCCCTCCCCTTGATAAGGGGAGGGTTGGGGTGGGGTAAAAATTTTACGAGTCATTTAGGATTGCTGTAGTTCCTGCCTTGAATATTTCAACCTCACCCCGCTTGTGGCAGAGTGAGGTTGAAATCCTTTAAAACTATCGGCTTTGTGAGAACAGCCCCGAATCTTATCCGGTGCCGTCCCACAACTGCCAGTTGTTTTAGAACACCTCGAAGTTGTTCGAGGTAATCGTCAGGCCAGGCTGCAACTGAGCAATAGTTAGCACTCCGTTGCTGCCGTTGAAGTACAACGCACCGTTTGATGGGTCGTAGACCAACTTGTTCGTCGTGGTTGCTCCTGGGGTGTTTCTGTCGAAACCAGAAACGACGACAAACTCGCTTGCCTCGAACGTGCTGCCCAAAGCAGAGAACACACCGCCGCCGGTCGTCTTCAAGCGGATCTTATCTTCGCCTGGCGTAAAGTCAGTGATCGTGTCTACGCCGAAATCGGCACCACCAGCACTCGCGAAGTAGAACGTATCGCTGCCAGCACCGCCGGTCAGGACATCATCTCCTCTGTCGCCAGAGATAAAGTCATTGCCACCGCCACCATTGACAGTATCGTTTTCTTTACCGCCGAACAGGCTGTCGTTGCCGTCGCCGCCGCCGACAACATCCCTGCCTTGGCCGCCAAAGACTGTATCGCTGCCACCTCCACCGAGTACGGTGTCGTTGCCTCTGTCGCCAGAAATCAAGTCATTGCCATCGCCGCCGTCTACGAGGTCATCCCCTTTACCGCCAAAGATGAAGTCATCGCCCGTGCCGCCAGCGACCACATCGCTGCCGCTGCCTGAAAGGATGGTATCGTTGCCGTCGCCGCCGCCGATACTGTCATTCCCGCCGCCCGATACAATCAGCTCGTTGCCAGCGTTACCGGCGAGGACATCAGCGCCCGCAAAAGTCTGGATGATATCGCTGCCGGGGCTGCCGTTCAACCTGTTTTCGCCTTGGATGCCGATAACGGTAAAGCCACCGCCACCGACACCTCCTGGTAGTGAACTTGCTGTTGTTGTTGTTGGATTTGTTACCTGTGTCATTTACACTCCTCCTAAAAGATCAATCATTTTTCTACAATACACTTTTCCCTCCAAAGGGATTCAATAAATGAAACCGGACATCGGTTGAGACCCTAATTGACCCGGCTGCTATAAGCTGTCATGTAATTTAAATTGTCAGCAGCGAGCCTCGGAGCGCGAGTTGAATCCTGTATTCGTTGAGCAGCAAATCTCGGTTGTTTCCTGCTTTTGACTCTCGACTCCACCACTGCCTCCTCTAACACGAAAATATTCCACTTAAACGTTTGCGAGTTTACCATAATGACCGTCGATATGGCTAGTCATTATTAAAACAATAGCCGGAACATACACAGAGACCATTTTTAATGGGAGTATGCTCTCAAGATTGAGAAGTTGCACCGGGCCCGCGGGTACTGTCATCGCCGGAGAGTTTGATCGCCCGCAATGGGGCTGGAACTGAGCTGCGATTTCTTTTAAGTACACTGTTGTTGACCTGACTTTTGATTTTCCCCAATAGTTCCCCAGAAATCAAAATTTTTTAGCTGGCTTTTAAAGCAAGCCCGCGCACGCTGGAGGCCGTATTTAATCAAAAGTGCTTCCCAACACAGTCCCTGACGGACTTTTGAGCCTCATCACCTTGATGTTTCCAGCCAAATCCCTCACGCTCAATGTAGGATTTTGGCTAAAAACCCAGTTTTTCAACCCCTATCCGTCATTTCAACCATGAGCCGCATCCATCCGCACAATCAGACAATGCAGCGCTTGTTTTGTGAAGTTGGGATGAACGGTGGGCCGATAGATTTGTGACGGTACTGTCACTAGATTTTAGATTTTAGATTGAGTCCAGAGATGAATCTGGGAACTGGAACTAGGATATAAAATTTTGGGCTGCTGGCGAATCCTGCCCCAGTTATGGGTTGGCGCAATTGTAGTTATGAATAATTTATCTGTTTATAATGCTGAAGCCGTCAATTTTTTGATGGTATCTATCGGAGCCAAGGTAAAATTCTTACCTCCATACTCGCCGGATTTATCTCCCATCGAGTTGTAGTGGGCAAAAATCCCAGCGATTTTCCTTTCTGAAGGAGATCCACCTTCAAATGTTCTTGATGAAGCGATTACTAAAGCTATTAATGCTTTTACTGATGAAAATGCTTGGCCATCCTTTCATCACTCTGGTCTCTTTTGAGAACCCATTAAACAGTTAATTTCTGTGGTACATTCGATGGTGAGCATCTCATCTTTGTAAAAACACTTCTTCTGGCTCCTTCTTTCTTCCTATTTCCTCCTGCCTCCTGCCTCCTGTCTCCTGCCTCCCGCCTCCCAACTCCAATTTCTAGCTGGGCTGCAAAAGTTAAGATGCTCCCCATTCGATCGCTAATACCTGTGACTGAAAATATTAAGTTTTTAGCAAAGTTTTTTTTACTAATTGTTGTTAACTTCTAGCCGATCATTAGCCGATCATTAACGATCAGCAAATTCCCCGAAATTTGGTTCGGCATTCATTCACAGAAAATCTCTACTATTTATTCCGAGCGGTGTGCTTCTAGTTGCGCTGGTGAGGCGTTGGAATTGCTCTGGCTGTCGTACCTGTAGATGTGAGAGTCACTCTCGAAAATATAATTGATGGAAGTAGCTGCATAGTATGTCAGCGCTAGCAGCGACAATAGATTAAGAACTCTATAAATTGGTTTCTCAGATACTTGGTTCATTGTGACTCCTACTTTTTATGCAAATAACGAAGTTGGATACAGTGACGGCACTTTTTTTTAGAAGTTCCCAAACATCTCGCACCTCTAAAAATTTCCCTGGCTCGCGTTATACACTCCTGATGCCCGATCGCCCAAAATAAGTCGTACTTGAGATTTGAAACAGTTTTTGTTGCCTATTTCATATTGCAGTCTCTGCCTTTAATTGTCTATCTAACTGCGGTAAGAGTTAAGCATTTTGGGCGAATACGAACTCTACAATTTCCTGTTTAGAGCTGCTACGATTGGAAGAAAGGGATCTGGAAAAGGTTAAAGGGCAAAGAACCTAGCTTTTTTTCCACGCCGTGGCAGGATTTTCCCACCTTCGATTAATGGTACGCCGTGGCCGGAAGTAATAAAAATTCTTAAGTTGGTCAGCGGCAGGCAAAAATATGTCTGAAGTTATATTTTTGCAAGCAACAGGCCATGTTACATTACATATTAATTTTGAGCTTGGTTGAGATGGCAGATAATTTTTGAGTAAAAAAATGTTGCTGTCGCTGTCGGCCAATGTGAGTCTGATAATTTTGACTGAACAATTTTAACAGAGCCACACCCTTAAATCACGGTGTGACAGAAGAAAATTAGGCATCAGTCGATTGGAGACTTCGGCGTGAGACGTTGGCGAGGGCTGAGTCAATCTCGCTTAGTTGAACGATTGGAGATTTGAGATTTATTCCACAGATGAATCTGAGAGCTTGAACAAGACCCTAAAATTTTGCGCTGCTGCCGACTTCTGTCGGAAACTTGTATCCGTTTTTGGGCTGGGTCAATCGATTTTAGATTTGAGATTTTAGATTAAAGAATTGAAGCATTGACTTGCGCGAGATAAATACGTTCGGCAAGTTTCATCGGATACAGGTTTTTTATTTCACCGGTCCTGAGTCTGCTTTCGGAATGAATCCGCGGGCTTGTATCCTGGATGCTTTCGGTCACAAAGCAGAAGGCAGAATTGGATAGCGGTAAAAAAATACTGTTTTAGGATTCAGAATTTTTATAGGGTTCTACCTTCTAGCTGCATTTTTTTTACAATGAAACAAGCTCATTTACTCGCTGCCAGGAGCGATGCACGCCGAATAATTTAGGACGAGATCAGCGACTGTGTTGAAGCCAGTTACTTCCACAATTTATTAGAATTCTTGCTCGCATTGAGCTGTTTTTACAACAGAATTTTTGCTGGTAATTTGCAAAAGGGATAGGGGCAGAACAACAGGCCAAACGAGAGGGCCGATGATTAAGGCTATCCAAGATATCACGTCTTTTTTAGATGTCGCAGTATCATTCAAAAAACTTTTGAACCAAACAAGAAAAACGATTAAGGAAATCGAAAAGTAGCTAATCATTATCATTTTTTTACCTGCCTATCTATAGATGGGATAGAAGTATTTATAAATATTGTATCTCAGGGCGTGGTTCGCCGATCGCAACTTTGATCCCCTGAGCTGCAAGTTGCAAGTGTCTAAAACCCAAAGTTTCACAGCTATCCAAGTCCACAGCCTGCGATGTTGAGCGGACTTACTCCCGCTGCGAGGCGGTCTTGGGAACTCAAAGCCTTGCGTTCAGGGCTTTTCGAGGTTTTTTTAAACCTTGAGGCTACCACCCCAATTATAGCTTATGCGATCGAGGTCTTGGGTTTTATGTGATTGAAATCACGTATACTGGCAGACTTAGGTCACAAACGGAGCCAAGAACGATCACACAGCTTACCCGACTGCAATCACCCTACTCTTTTGTCAAATGATCGATATTATAATAGTCGAGTTCAACGAGATTTCATGCAAGCTCTGACTTTAAAATCCGATCGGGCGATCGCTGAACTGTTCTATCAAGTCACTCATTCAGGCAATCTGACTCGCACCGAAAGCCACGGATTGCGCGAACTCTGCCAAAGCGCTCTCAGCGAAGACGCCAGAGATGCAGTCAACCGCCTGCTGCACGCCATCCGCCGCGGATGGGTCAGGATTTCCGATTAGTCTCCTCACACCAGAAGTTGAGATGAGTATTTCTACTTTCTCTCCTGTCAAGCTTTGCCAACAATAAGATTGAAGTGAGTAGGTCGCTCTATTAACCCTCTCCAAAAAAAATTGTACTGCGATCGAAAAGCTCGACCCGGTTTCTTGAAGAAGCCGGGATTTTTGATTTGAAGCAGCCAGTCGATTTTAGATTTTAGATTTTAGATTTTAGATTTTAGATTGACTTCACAGATGAATGTGGGAGCATGAACTAGAGCTTAAAACTTTGGATCGATGGCCACTCCTGTCGGAAACTTGTATCTGTCTTTGGGCGGGTTATTAAGTATATCCACGGAACAAAGACCACACCAAGAAACTAGGTAAATGTAGGTAAAAGCGGGTTTATAAAGACTGTAAAAGTTTTACGTAGAATTAAGCCAAGCGATTTAGCTAGCAATCAGTAGTAATGTATTAATAGATAAATCTTAATTTATTTGTTACCGTTTCTTAACCAAAAGTAGAGATTTCGCAGTTGCCAAAAGCGAGAAATCGGGACGGGGTTGGTGTTTCAAGTTGCGGGGCTATCGAGGAAATATCCGATCCCCAAGTCCGGCTGACACAAATCACTCATCAAGAGCCAATTGATCACATTTACTCCCGTAGTTGAATCACATAAATTTTGGAAAAATTAGTTAATACTGTCAAAAGTGAGTTCAAAAAAAAACACATGATGACAAGCCAAACGCTGTTACCTCAATTTACTATTGCAGAGCTAGTCTTTCAGGTATATCACTCCGGTCTGCTGACTCCCACTCACCGACAACAGCTCAAGGCAGCCCTGTTAAATGACAGTCTTACCGAAGAAGATCAAACAGCCATCAACCGCTTGCTCCACGCCGTTCGCCGGGGCTGGCTGAAAGTTGTAGATTAAACTCGGTTCTAAATTTTTTGCCACTACTCTTTAAATGCACTGTCACTTGAAGGCAGAATTAAATCCCCTTAAAAAAATCAGGCATTAGCCTAAATGTAGGGTGCGCCACAGGCACCCTGCGGTTTTAACTTCTATTTTCTCAGCTTATTTAGTCACAGATTGTGCCGTCAGGCATCATGGCCTCTCTCAGATTCGCTTCATTCAAATTTGTCCCGCGCAAAGAAGCTTGATGCAAGTTTGCTCCCCGGAGATTTGCTCCCTTAAGGGAAACTCCGCTCAAATCTGCTTGATGGAGATTTGCACAGCTCAAGTTAGCTCCGCTCAAATCGGCTCCCTTCAAATCAGCTTTTTCCAGATTTGCTTCCGTCAAATTAGCCCAACTCAGATTTGCTTGAGTTAGGTTAGCACGGCTGAGGTCAGCTTGTGTTAAGTTTGCATCGGTTAAATTTGCTTTGCTCAGGTTGATTCCGCAAAGCTTTACTTCGGTCAAGTTTGCACCTTGCAAGTTAGCGTTAACTGCATAAACTTGAATCAAAATTGCCCCCTGAAGGTTTGCATCTCTCATGTCTGCACCCCTGAGACTCGCCCCCGTTAAATCGGCACCGCTGAAGACGACACTCCGCAAGATGGCTCCGCTCAAGTTCGCTCCCACCGCCTCGCATTCGCCAAAATTAGCGGACATGAGGTTGGCTTGGGAGAGGTTGGCTTGACTGATATCTGCTTGATACAGATTAGCTCTGTACAGGGTGAGACCGATCGAATTTGCACCTTTTAAATTAGCGTGACTCAGGTCAATATCGCGCAAATTTGTCCTTGACATATTGGCACCGCTCAGGTCTACTTTGTGAAAAACCCGTTCTCCGGCTGCATACCGTCTGAGAAGTTCCTCTGCATCCATGTCATTTTCCCCAAAATATTTAATAATACCTTTGATATTTCAATAATATTAGGCATGAGCGACCTTTACGTTTCTTGGTCTGAATACCATCGAAAAATTGAGGATTTGGCTGTAAAAATTGAGGAATCTCAGTGGAAATTCGATCGCATTGTCTGTCTGGCGAGGGGAGGGCTGCGGGTTGGAGATACTCTGTCGCGGATTTTCGACAAGCCATTGGCGATTTTAGCGGCCTCGTCATACAGTGGGGCCGAGGGAAATGTCCGGGGTGCGATCGAGTTTGCCCGCGATTTGACAATGGTGGGCGATAATTTGGGCAGCCGCATTCTCCTGATTGACGATTTGGTGGATTCGGGAATTAGTTTAGAGCAAGGTATCGCTTGGCTGAAGAGTCGCTACGGCGAGGATATTCAGGAAATTCGGACTGCTGTACTCTGGTACAAGGCTTGTTCTGTTGCAAAGCCGGATTATTATGTAGATTATTTGGCTGACAATCCTTGGATTCACCAACCTTTTGAAATGTACGAAAAGATGAGTGCGGCTGATTTGGCGGCGAAAGTTGGGAGTTAGTAAAACCCGCTCTCAACGGAGTCTTTGATTTGTAGTTGTTCTTTTGCCCAAGCTCGAAATGCTCTCATTGTCGGGCTTCTGCCTTGGGTGTTGGCGCGATCGACATATTTGGGAATTACATCAATAATGGGAAAGTCAGGGAAATTTTGGCTAGTATCCGACTCAGTATATTTGCCCTCTTGAAGCAGATAAATTTTCAGGGTTCGCCCATCATATCTCCAAAGTTCCGGCACTTTCAAAGCTTGATAGCTATTTAAAGCGGTTTGTGAGGAGTTGTCAATCTCGATCGCTAAATCGGGAGGCGGATCTACTGTTAAATCTATTCGATCCTTGCCTCTGACAGCAGCTTGGTTCTGAATATAGAAACAATCATCAGGTTCTACGCCGCTCTGCATATCTTTGCTTTTGAAGGTAGTGGAACCTAAAACTTCACAATCAATATTAAGTTCTTCCAGCAGCACGTTGACAAAGTATCCAATCAATGATTTAGCTTTTTCATGTTTGGGTAGTGGCATCCTAATTTCCAGTGTTTCTTTGTAATAAGTAACTCGCAGTGCGTAACCTTCCCCTAACTCGTCTAGGATAGCTTCGTACATTTCCCAGCTAACGTTTTGTAACTTTATTTTATTGCCGGGGGGGACAATTAGTTGATTCAGTTCAAATAATGTTGATTTGGTTTCAGTTTTCATCGGTTGCTTGTAGGGATGGGACTCATAACTCTATTTTATCAAGGGATTGAAGAATCGATCGCCCAAAACTTTAATAGGGTTTTGCCGATATTTTGCACTTTTTGCCATAGTCCGTCCGGGGTTAAAAACCCCTGTCTCATAGCTAAAGTCCTCTGAAAGAGGACTGGATATTTATTAAGGTTTGGCAGTCGGTTTCAACTGAGATGTTGTAGCATTGTCAGCAACAGGCAAGATGCCTGTTCCACAAGAAATTCATTCTTTGTGGAACGGGCCGGAGAGCCCGTTCATAAAAGCCTTATTGAAAATGGTGCAATATCTCAATTTCAACTTACATCTTGCACCATTCTCAAGAACAGGCAAGATGCCTGTTCCACAAAGAATTAATTTCTTGTGGGGTGGGCATCCTGCCCGCCCATAAAAGCCTTATTGAAAATGGTGCAATATCTCAATTTCAACTTACATCTTGCACCATTCTCAAGAACAGGCAAGATGTCTGTTCCACAAAGAATTAATTTCTTGTGGGGTGGGCATCCTGCCTGCCCATAAAAGCCTTATTGAAAATGGTGCAATATCTCAATTTCAACCGACTGTCTTCTATGAGAGGGGGAATTAATTCCCCGGCGGGCTTGTGAGTAAGTGCAAGTCTGCTGATAGAATTAGCGAACCGAAAGAATACGATCGCCCAATTCCATACTATCTGCCAAAACTTCCTGCCGCGCCCACCTATCCGCCGCCAAAATATCGTCTAAACCAGGACTTTCACAGTTATCGGCTTGATGTTTGTCGCACGCCTTATCAATCAGCTTCGGAATATCCAAAAACTGAATCTTCTCCTGCAAAAATAGCGCTACTGCCTGTTCGTTAGCCGCATTCAGCACCGCAGGCATCGAACCGCCCGCACGTCCCGCCGCATAAGCCAACTGCATACAAGGATACTTTTCGTGGTCGGGTTCTCGGAAAGTCAAATCCCCAGCTTTTACCAAATCCAGCCGTTCCCAATCGGTATGAATTCGCTCGGGCCAAGACAAAGCGTAAAGCAGCGGCAAACGCATATCCGGCCAGCCCAATTGCGCCAAAACCGAGGTATCTTGCAGCTCAATTAACGAGTGAATTATGCTCTGAGGATGGATGACAATATCAATGTCGTCATAATCCATTCCGAATAAGTAATGAGCCTCGATGACTTCTAATCCTTTATTCATCAAAGTAGCAGAATCGATCGTAATTTTCTGCCCCATCGACCAATTTGGATGTTTCAAAGCATCGGCTACTGTTACTCCTGCTAATTTGTCGATCGGCAAATCTCGAAAAGAGCCCCCCGAAGCAGTGAGAATAATTCGCCGTAATCCGCCAACCATAACACCTTGGAGGCACTGAAAAATTGCCGAATGTTCCGAGTCAGCCGGTAATATTTTAACGCCGTATTTTTCGATTAAGGGGTTGACAACGGGGCCCCCTGCGATTAATGTTTCTTTATTGGCTAAGGCAATATCTTTGCCTGCTTTGATAGCCGCAATAGTTGGCAGCAAACCGGCACAGCCAACTATGCCCGTGACGACGGCTTGAGCGTCACCGTATTGGGCAACTTCGACAACGCCTGACTCGCCAGCAAGTAAAATAGGTTGAGGGTCGATGTCTGCGATCACATCCTTCAATTCCTGTAATTTATCTTCGTCGCAAACCGCGACAATTTCCGGTCTAAACTGGCGAATTTGCTGGGCCAGCAAGGTTACATTTCGTCCGGCGGTTAACCCGACAATCCGAAATTGATCGGGGTATTGAGCTACAATATCCAGAGTCTGAGTGCCGATGGAGCCTGTGGAGCCGAGAAGAGTTATTGCTTTCACAATTTTTTAATGTTTTGTGGATTATTCTAATATTACGATTGCGGGGATAAAAATTAGTGGTTAACTATTGCGTGGAAAGCACATTCGATGGAATCATATTTTGAGTGACCGAAAGCATCCAGGATACCCGCCACGTGATTCATCCGTCCAGAAATAAAAAACCTGTATCCGATACACAAGCCCCCGAATTTATCCGTGGGGTCAATCTAAAATCTAAAATCTAAAATCTAAAATCGATTGACCACCTAGTGCCAGATTTCATGCAGAATAGGGAAAATTTTGCTGATGACCGTGAGGACATCAGTGTCTCGATCGCCGAAAATATAGAGGAAGGTCGATCGCAGCTACCGTCGAGTTTGGTTGGGGTGATCGCTACTGCTGCAGCAATTTTCTTTTTGTGTAGCAGTTTACGGCACGCTTTATTCCAATCAACTGCTTTCGATTTGGGAATTTTTGACCAAGCAATTTACTTGATCAGCCAAAACCAAACGCCTTTTTCTTCTTTAATGGGGAGGCATATTTTGGGCGATCGCGCAGCGGTAATCTATTATCCGCTAGCTTGGCTGTACAAAATTTACCCGGATGTGCATTGGCTGCTGTTGGTACAAGCAGTTGCTTTATCCCTGGGGGCTTGGCCTACCTGGAGTTTAGCGCGTTTGGCAGGTTTGAATCAAGAACAATCCCGTGCGATCGCATTGATTTATTTGCTCTATCCGGTGGTATTTAACATCAATTTATTTGATTTTCACCCGGAAGTAATCGCTTTACCCGCACTTTTGGCAGCAATTTTGGCGGCGCGTTTAAATAAAATTGTGTGGTTTTGTACCGCTATTGTTTTAGTTCTCAGTTGCAAGGCGGTTTTGTCCCTAACCGTTGTTGCTATGGGCTTCTGGCTGTTTTTTTGCGAAAAAAACCAACGGTACGGGGCGATCGCACTTTTGCTAGGTGCTGCTTGGTTTTTGATAGCTTCCCAGAAAATCATCCCCTTCTTTAGCGGCAGCGAGGTCGCTGGAGTCTGGCGCTACAGCTATTTAGGCAAATCCGTACTAGAAATCATCATCAATCTCATATTAAAACCACAGTTAGTATTAGGAAAACTCCTTGCATTCGATACATTCAAATATTTATTTCTCCTCACCTTACCTGTGATTTGGCTGCTATTGCCATTTTCGGGCAAACTACGGATACAATATCTAACAGCGCTAATTCCTGCCATCCCTACCCTACTCATTAATATCCTCTCTGACTTGTCATTTCAACGCAGCTTAGCCTATCAGTATTCATTGCCTGTAATTCCATTTTTATTTTTAGCAGTAATCGCGAAGGAAGAAACAAGGAACAGGGAAGAAATAAAAGGCAACCAGGAAGAGGATAAAGCAAATAAGCAACAGTTTTTAACATGGGTCAATCGGCCACAATTTAAAAAATTCCGATTTTCTCAACTTTGGCAGGGAATTCAATTGCCGAGAATCATGATAATTTGGTCATTACTAATTTTCCTGTGTGTGGGCGAATACAAAGATTTTTATCGGTACATAAATAGACTGGATACCTGGCAAGCTACACGCGAAGCAGTCGCACAAGTTCAACCGCAAAGCAGTATTTTAACAGATAATAGACTTGCCCCTCACTTTGCCCACCGCCCAATAGTAAAATTGCTTTCACAAATTTCGCCCCAAACAAATTTAGCTGAATTTCAATACATATTATTAAACCTGCGCCATCCCTGGCCTGATACTGAAAAACTTGGTGATACCTTAGCAAATAAACTTAAAACTTCTCCCGATTTTCAATTAACTTATCAAAAAAACGAAGTCCTGCTATTTAAACGAAGGGTTGATTAAACCAATAAAATGCTAACTTTCAAATCCCTAAAATCTCATCCAGTATTTTTAATGATTGTCGTGACAACGATAGTCTTATTTGCCGCCAGCAGCGCGCGGCACGCTTTGTTTCAGTCAACTGTATTCGACTTAGCAATTTTTGACCAAGCAATTTATTTAATCTCCCAAAATAAAACGCCATTTTCCTCTTTAATGGCAATAAATATTTGGGGCGATCACGCCTCTTTTATTTTCTATCCACTAGCTTTACTTTACAAAATATATCCAGATGTTCACTGGCTTTTTTTAGTGCAAGCTTTTTCCCTAGCTTTAGGTGCTTGGCCGAGTTGGAGTTTGGCACGTCAAGCCGGATTAAATAATAGCATATCTTGGGCGATCGCCTGTATTTACCTCCTGTATCCATTAGTATTTAATGTCAATCTCTTCGACTTCCACCCAGAAGTAATTGCTTTACCAGCACTGCTAGCAGCAATCTTAGCCGCGAGGCTGAATAAAATCTGGTGGTTTTGTGCTGCTATTGCATTAGTTTTGAGCTGCAAAGCCGTGCTATCTTTAACTGTGGCTGCGATGGGTTTGTGGCTGTTGTGTTTTGACAAAAAACGCAATTGTGGACTCATAGCTCTATTTCTAGGCGCGGGTTGGTTCCTGGTAGCTACTCAGGCAGTTATACCGTATTTTAATCAGGGAAGAGAACACGCGGGAATCGCGCGGTATCAATATTTGGGAAACTCGGTTTTTGAAATTGCTATTAATTTAATACTAAAACCACATCTAGTTTTAGAGCGTTTGTTTTCTCTAGAGACTTTTGAATATTTAGCCTTATTGCTATTACCAGTAATTTGGTGGCTGTCCCCGCGTCATCTGTCATCTTTAATTAGTGCTGTGCCGATGTTGGCGATGAATATTCTTTCCGATAGGCCCGCTCAGCGGGATTTAGTTCATCAATATTCTGTGCCGATATTGCCGTTTTTGTTGGTTGCCGTAATTTCCAGTTTAGCAGCTAGCAATCAGCAAAAGGGAAAGACAATATTTGATAGATTGCCACTTCCTAATTATCCATTGCCTAGAGTCATTGTAATTTGGTCGTTGATTGCTTTCTTAGCTTTAGCGAAATACGGCTATTTTTGGACTATTTATTTAAATGGGCTCGACACCTGGCCCGCTACCAAAGAGGCAATTTCTCTTGTTGAAACCAAAGGCAGTGTTTTAACAACTGCTCAAATTGCTCCGCACTTAGCGCACCGCCCTGTAGTAAGATTTACTCAGGCTAACGCGCCGCCTGCAAATCTCGCAGAATTTGATTATGTATTGCTGAATTTGCGCTATCCTGGCTGGATGAGCGATCGAGATTTTGTTAATAACTTAGTAACTAAACTAAAAAACACCCCTCAATTTCAACTAAAATATCAGCGAGACGACATATATCTATTCACTAAAAGTCATTAGTCAGCAGTCAACAGTCAGCAGTCAACAGTCAACAGTCAACAGTCAACAGTCAACAAATTCGCGCTAATCCTCCACTTTCACAGCCCTTCTTGCCAACTTCACGTAAGTTTTCACAGTTTCATAAGGCATTTCCAAATCAGCAGCAATATCAAACAAAGATTCCCCCAATTCCCGGCGCGCCAAAATCGTCGCCCAAGTTTCCGCAATCTCAGCAGCGCGACTTCCACCTTTACGCTTTCTGTGCGCCATAAACTTCTGTGTCAATTCATCTATTCGCGCCGCCAATACGCTTTGTATCGATACTTCAGGTAGCGCTTCTGTCAACCATTGGGCTCGCGTTTGTCCCAATCCAAAAGTTGTTTTGTGGCCCGTGCCACAGTAAGGCGCTAACCGCCCCAAAGCATAAAATAATTGTACAAAATCAGGACGATTGTGAGCCGATCGCCCTAGCCCAAATTCCACACCCCCAGCATTGGTAACAAGTTAAGCTAAGAAAGCATTTGTCAATCAGCAATTATGCTCAACTTTTACTCGGATTTTGGGCATCAAACTGAGATTTGGGCGATCAAGGAATCATGCCGAGGGTGATATTTATACTTACTCTCTCTCAAATCGTGAATTTTCCACTCCTAAAAAAGCAGTTTTTTTAAGTAATATTACTGATTGACAAATGCAATTAAGTCTTAAGTTGTCACCAATGCACCCCCAGTGAATCCCGTTACCATGCCTTTTTTGCCCGCCGCTACCTTTTGCGACTCCAATTTTTGGCGACTAATAATCGCATTTTCATCAATCCAATTCAAAAATTCTGCTTGGTCAAAATTTACCCCCGAAAAGTTATTCCAGCGACGCAAATAGCTGTGAAAAACATTTTCGGGAACTGGCAAAGGGAAGTGATGGCCTTTGCTACGAAAGCTTGTAGGAGTCACAAAACTAAGTTTGATGGTTGGCGAAAATGGGAGTTCTGCTGTTAATAATTGCTGGTAAGTTGTGGGTTCAAAAGCAATATCCCAAGAGCGAATTAGCAGCGGAGCATTTCGCAAATCTATCTCTTCGGGCAAATTTTGCAGCCACTGACTCAGCCACTGCACTACTGGCTTGGAAAGTCCTGTTACGTACCAGCGATAAATGCGATCGCCCAAAAGCTGAAATTCTTTGCCACCGGCGAGCAAATCACCTTCCAATCCCGAAATAGTAAAGGCTTTTTCTGACAAGCGAATTTCAAAGGTGGTACCCGCCACGTGATTTATCCGTGGAATCAATCCCAAATCGAAAATCGAAAATCACTTATTGCCCCCGCATTTATCCGTGGGGTCGCCTTTAAAATCTAAAATCTAAAATCTAAAATCTAAAATCTAAAATCGATTGACTGTTCATCGTGCAAAAGTTTCGATAAATCCGGGTCAGTTTGGTGTACTTGACCTAAAAACCAAGCGTGCAAACCTATAGCATACTGCGCGTACAGATAGCTAGCAGCGCCGGGAGTCAATTCAAACACTAATCCGACTAACTCGGTGTCAGCCGGCCAAATCAGCCCAGAAGGAGGAGATTTTTTGCTGTGGGTGGGGTTCGGGGAAGTTGCCATCAGATGCCACTAACAGGGACAGGGCTGTGCTATCTTATCCGATTTTTATCCCCTTTGGGGGATGATTGTTGAGGGCGATCGATCGCCCAAATCTTTTGGCAGCTCCGAAAACCCGCCCTGCTGCAAGTTTCCCGCACCCTCCGGGATAGACAAAAACCACTAAAAAACCAACAACCTAAAACTCAATCTTTGTCAAGGTTTTCCTCCTTGTAAGTAAACAGAAATATACAAGTGTTTAAAATCACATTCTGCGCTACAATTGTCAAAAGCTCGTAGCATCCTCAACTTCGATCCTAAACTATGAACACAACAGAAAAATCTAAACTCTCCAACGAAAAAACTTTGGAGGCGATGAAGAATTTCTCCGAAACCTACGCCAAGCGCACCGGAACTTTCTTTTGTTCTGAACCTTCCGTCACTGCTGTCGTGATAGAAGGACTAGCAAAACACAAGGATGAACTAGGCGCTCCCTTATGCCCTTGTCGCCATTACGAAGATAAAGAAGCCGAAGTAAAAGCCGCCTACTGGAACTGTCCCTGCATTCCCATGCGCGAGCGCAAAGAGTGTCACTGTATGTTATTTCTGACGCCAGATAACGATTTCGCTGGAACTAATCAGGAAATAGGAATGGATCAGATTCAAGCTGTCAGAGACACTATGTAATCGGTTAAGTAGGCGGTCGTGAAATGGCAGTAGTTTTGAAAACAGGTCGTTATTTTTCCTATTTTTAAGACTTAGCTATTTAACAAAAATCGATCGCCGCCTACTCAAACACACATCCGCCATCTAAAATCCCCAATCTCCAATCGAATGACAGAGGAAATGCCGATCGACTTTTGGCAAGGTATCGAACAGTTTAACAGTCAAGACTTTTACGCTTGTCACGATACTTTAGAGGCTTTGTGGATGGAAGCCGGCGAGCCGGAAAAAAGGTTCTATCAGGGAATATTGCAAATTGCGGTCGCGCTTTATCACTTAGGAAATCAAAACTGGCGTGGTGCAGTAATCTTGCTGGGAGAAGGAATAAATCGGCTCAGTTATTATCAGCCGAGTTATGCCGGAATTGCCGTTGAAGACTTGCTCAGACAAAGTGCTAAACTTTTGAGCGCTTTGCAACAAGCTGGGCCGGAAAAAGTTGCTGATTTTTTACCTTTATTAACAGGTGCAGAAGTTGCAGGCTTGCAATTGCCACGAATTATCAAAGTACCGAAAAGTTAAATAAAAGTTAAATAAATGTTTGTATTAGGGTGTGCAGTAGACGTTGCCTCTACACAGAGGAGGGCTGGCTTTCTTGTCCGCTGCACAAGCAGATTTATTTGCTGTGGAACGAGGATCTTGCCCGTTCCCGGTTAAGACAGTTGCAGCCACTCAGCAAAATAGCCAATTAAATTCGCTGTTGTCTTGCTAGGATAATTGGTTGAGACTGTCGGGTCAATCGATCGACCTCACGGGAATCTTTCTGGCCGTTAAGATAAAATACCTAACTGGAGATAATGCCCTTCAGCAATTTCACAAATATTGAGGCTTGTAAGCTATGATGCCCTCCGCTAAACTACTTAATTCGCGAATATTCAAAGGATTATCGCTGCTGTTGCCCCTGACTCTGGCAGGCGCGATCGCCTCTCCCACTTACCCGCAAGCCGGCCCTCCCCGCACTCTCAGCGTGCGATCGGACATTCAAGAAGCCGACTCCAAAACCGGCATCGTGACAGCCCGCGGCAACGTCCAAATCAACTATCCAGCCCGCCAAATACAAGCAACTGCCGCTCAAGCTCAATACTTCAGCCGCGAGCGCCGGATCATTCTCAGCGGAGATGTTTACGTATTGCAGCAGGGCAACAGCCTGCGCGGCGAAACCATAACATACCTCATCGACGAAGGGCGGTTTATTGCCCTGCCAGACAACCCAGGACAGGTAGAATCTGTTTATCTGGTTGCCCCGGAACAAGATGCGGCAGCCCAAAATGCAGTGGGCTCCCCACGTCCAACTACAGCCCCCCGGTAACAGTGGCTCGCAGCAGCGAAATTTCGCCTCAGCCAAAACCTACTACTTGGGATAGATGCGAAATTTCGTCTTTATAAAACTCACAAACTTGGAAAGGTAAACTTTAAATTAGAGAGTCGATCGCACAAAGCCGCAGTCTGAAATTAGCTTGTAGAGCTTGCCGGGAGCGAAAATGAAAATTGTACTCGAAAATATTCACAAATCCTACGGAAAACGCAATGTAGTTAGTCGCGTCAACCTGTCGGTAGCCCAAGGAGAAATCGTAGGATTACTCGGCCCCAACGGTGCCGGCAAAACCACAACATTTTACATAGCAACCGGATTAGAAAAACCCAATCAAGGCACCGTTTGGCTAAACGATTTAGACATCACTAAATTGGCGATGCACCAGCGAGCGCATTTGGGAATTGGCTATCTCGCTCAAGAAGCAAGCATTTTCCGAAACATGAGCGTGCGCGACAACATTTTGTTAGTCCTAGAACAAACTCAAGTGCCGCGCTGGGAATGGCGCGAGCGAGTCGATTTCCTATTGCAAGAATTTCGCTTAGAAAAAATAGCATCCAGTTTGGGAATTCAAATATCAGGGGGAGAAAGGCGGCGGACTGAACTGGCCAGAGCCTTAGCCGCAGGGCGAGACGGGCCCATGTTTCTATTTTTAGACGAACCGTTTGCAGGCGTCGATCCGATCGCCGTAGACGAAATTCAAACCATTATTGCTAAATTGCGCGATCGTAAAATCGGCATCCTCATCACCGATCACAACGTCCGAGAAACCCTCGAAATTACCGATCGAGCCTACATCATGCGAGACGGCCAAATTTTAGCCTCCGGGGCTGAAGAAGAACTCTACAGCAATCCTTTAGTACGACAATATTACTTAGGTGACAACTTCGTGCGATAGTCTTTTATAGCAACTGCCAAGGGGGCGTCGGATAGATTCCGTAGGGGCGGGTTCGCCTAAATATAAATATCCCAGCCCAGATATCTATAAACCCGCCCTCCCCCCCTATAAAAACACAATACAGAAATTTCAATTTTAGATTGAGGAGCCAACTGCATTCATCGCCAAACTATGAAAATAGCAATATCCAATTCTTTGAATCCCATCAACTGGCTGCCGAGAATTTCCGTAATGGACTGGTACATTACCAAAGAACTAATCGGCCCATTTTTATTTGGCGTCGGACTCTTTACATCCGTCGCCGTCACAGTTGGAGCTTTATTTGAATTAGTCCGCAGAGTAGCAGAATCCGGCCTCCCCTACAGCGCAGCCATAGAAATTTTTCTCCTGCAAATTCCCTACTTCGTAGTATTGGCTTTCCCCATGTCAATGCTGCTAGCAACCTTAATGGCCTACAGCCGAATGTCCAGCGACAGCGAACTCATCGCCCTCCGCAGTTGCGGAGTTAGCGTTTACCGATTAATACTGCCTGCTGTGATAATGAGTTTAATTGTTGCAGGCTTCACCTTTGCTTTGCAAGAGTTAGTTGTACCCGCCGCCAGCTACAGAGCTACTGTGACTCTAGACAGAGCCATGAAGCGAGAAAAACCGACATTTCAAGATAGAAATATTATCTACACAGAATTTCGCAAACCCGAAAAAGGCGGCGACGAAATCCTAGCCCGCTTTTTTTATGCAGAACAATTTGACGGCCAGCAAATGAAAGGTTTAACAATTATCGATCGCTCCACCCCAGGCCTCAATCAAATCGTTTCTTCAGAATCCGCTACTTGGAATCCCTCAGAAAATACCTGGGATTTTTTCAACGGAACCGCTTATATAGTAGCTCCTGATGGCTCTTACCGGAATATAGTTAGGTTTCAACACCAGCAATTGCAACTCCCCCGCACGCCCTTAGATTTAGCTGCCAGAGCGCGGGATTTTAAGGAAATGAACATTGCCCAAGCTTTAGAGCGTTTGGATATCCTTAAAAACAGCGGCGACGAACCGCAAATTCGCAAATTAAAGGTGCGAATTCAAGAAAAATATGCTTTTCCTTTCGTGTGCATGGTATTTGGTTTAGTGGGAGCCGCTTTGGGAACTCAACCGCGTCGCTCCGGTAGAGGAACGAGTTTTGGTATTAGCGTAGTTGTGATTTTTACTTACTATGTATTTTCTTTCATCACCAGTTCTATGGGCGTGAAAGCTGTTTTGACTCCGATTCTTTCGGCTTGGCTGCCGATCGTGTTTGGTTTGGGAATCGGAGGATTGTTGTTGGCGCGGGCTGCCGCTAGGTAAGTTTTACCACTAACATTGGGAATGGCTAATTCGGAACTTGTACTACCTTTCCACTGCCTTCGGCTCCCTTCCCTTCGACTACGCTGAGGAAAACCGAAGTCGAAGGGCAGGAACAGCGTAGCCTAAGTATTGGGAATTGATAATATCGTTTTCGTGGCCGAACTTCCTTCATTTAAGGATTAGAAAAAGTATTGATTTCGCCACCACCAATGTAGCGTCCCGGAGCCAGGGATCGGGGTGTAGCAAAAGTTTGAGGTTGAATGGGCTGCACGCCCTGATTTGTATTTTGGGGAACAACTCCAAAGTTATGCTGCTCCGGCAAATTAAGCTGACTCGGTGGAGGTGTTTGAAATTGAGAATTCGCTGAATTGGGAGAGAATTGAGGGCTAATTATCTTGCTTCCCCCAATCCCACTCGCAAAGGGAGATTGACCGACATTTGGAAGTAGAGGTGTTGGTGAAGGTGTGGCTACTGGAAGTGCAGCCGGTTGAACTTCAGGTGCGGAGCCGGAACCAGATAAATTAGTTTGGTAGGGATTTTTCGGCAAAGCCACCGTTGGAGCCCCTGCATTTATTTCGGGGAGGCTCGGTACTCGGGAATTTAACCCCGCCAATGATTCAGGGACTGTAGCTGTCGGTTTTAATAATTCTTGAGATTCCTTGCTTACAGTATTTGTCGGAGCCACAAGTGGGGGAAGTGCTGTGGGAACATTCACAGGATTTGCTCCACCTTGAGCTGTAGCGGTCGTTGGGAGCAAATTTGTCGCATTTCCTGCCGCCGGATCGGAAGCGGGTCGATCGAGCAATTTAGCCGAGTCTGCTGTTTTCTCAGCCGAAGCCGCCGTTGCCGAAGTGTTAGCAACGACGTATTTTTTCATAGCTGCTTGCAGCGGACTCAAAGGCAGAGAATTTTCGTTTTGTTTATCTGAATTAGCATCACTCGACGCCGGCGATAAAGTTGCTTTCGCTGTACCCCCAGACTCAGGCTCGATCGTTTTTATCCCGGAAGTCAGTCTCCCACTGCCAGATAAACTCAACGCTGATGTGGCGTTTGAACTTGGCAAGCTGGAATTTTGGGGGTTATTGTTTCCGGCCAGGGCGGCAGGATTTGCTAAATTTGGCAAGGGCAAAAATCCGCTGCTTCCTACCCGCTTGGGGGCTGAAGATTGCTGAGGAGTTTCTAAGTCCCGATCTCGAAGTTCTTCGAATAAACCTTTGCTTTTTACTACTGATGAATTTAACAAGTTCAGTTCAGAAGCAGTAGAGCCATTAAACTGATTGACTAGCACTGGTAAGCTGTCTATTTCAGCCGCAATGGCGGTATCTTCAGCAGATAGCCCCGATAGCGAAGCTGGATTGTTTGTGGCTACTTCTTCTTCGCCATCTATGCTCAACCTTTCTGGGTTGACAGAGACCTCCCAGATAAATAACCCCCCTGCACAGAGCACGGCTAGGGGAGCCCAAACCGCCGGTTGGGTCCAGTGGCGCAACCGCGCTATCAGATAGCGGACAGATGTAGGAAATCGCTTGAAAATTGACATAGTTTTGCTTCCATCCGAGCGTGCGGATTTAAAACTATTTTTCCTAGTCTACCACATCGATCTTGATTATTTTTGCTATCCCGGGGTAAGTGCGATCGGGAGCCTGTCTATTTTGCTTTTACTGTGAATGTGCGATCAGACTTCTGATTCAAAGTTGCCAAAGAGCAATGTCACAGGTAAAAATCGATAAAGCATTGGTAAAAATATGTCTGGCTTTCCTCAAATCAAGGGGCATAAGATGATAAAATATTATGGGATGCCGTGCCCAGCCTGCGGGGTCTGTCAGCAGATCGACCTCAAACCAAAATGTCAAGGTAAAATGTCAAGGCAAAATTGGCAATTGCTGAGAACAACACGAATAGGAAAGTTGAGAGGAAATTAATGAAAAAAGTAGTTGAAGTATTAGCAAATCGGGAACAATTAATAGATCGATCGCTGGTGATTGTGCTGTCGAAAATCTCAGCAGCCATAGCAGAACGCGGACTTTGTACGATCGCCGCAGCGGGCGGAAGCACACCAGAACCGCTCTACAGAGCGCTCTCGGGCCAAGACCTGCCTTGGGACAAAATTCACGTGTTCTGGGGCGACGAACGCTACGTTCCCCCAGAACACCCAGACAGCAATCAAAAAATGGCGCGCCTCGCGTGGCTCGATCGAGTGAATATCCCCGCCAGCAACATCCACCCCATGCCCACAGCCGCCGGCGACCCCGCAGCCGACGCGGAGGCGCACCAAACCGAATTACAGCAGTTCTTCAAAGTATCCGACGGCGAGTTTCCTGCCTTCGACATCATTTTATTGGGCATAGGAGACGACGCCCACACAGCCTCTCTATTTCCCGGCACAGCAGCCTTGCAAGTCCGCGACGCCCTAGTAACTGTCGGCAACAAAGACGGTCAACCCCGCATTACCTTTACAGTCCCCTTAATCAACCGGGCCCGGTGCGTCATCTTCATGGTCGCAGGAGCCAGCAAACAACCCGCCCTAGCTCAAATTTTTGCCCCCGCAGCCGACGAAATGACCTATCCAGCCAGACTCGTTCAACCAGAAGGCGAGCTTTGGTGGCTCCTCGATGCGGCTGCTGGCTCCTCCGTAAAATAGCCGACAGAGCCGCAAGCGTCCCAACACAGTCAGCATTATCACTAACTCAATCTTGCCCATCACAGCTAACGTCACGGCGTCAGCTCAGTTGCTAGTATTAGAAGCAATATAAGAATTGTGGCGGTTAAAGTTAAAATTTGACCATATACACGAGTATTTTTGTCAGGAACCTCAGCCTAAAGGCATGAGGCTTGAAAGAGAAATCTAACAAGCCATTCTGACGGGCCAAGCGTCTTAACTGACTACGTTTTGTGAGTCACGACACCCTGGGATACGAAGCTAGTCCCTTGCTCTGTCGCTAGTGGTTAAACAGTTCTAAGGTCACTGGAACAGTGCTGCTAGCCTAACAAGCTCCTTAAACATTGGCGAAGCTAACTTTACCCCAGAAATGGGAGATTGAGGACAACCATATCCTCACGGGGGGGCAACCATACCCCCCTACCCCGCAAGGGGATTCAATTCAATGTCAAGCCGTCCTGTAAGGACGGGGTTTCAGACCCAACGACTTTTGATGAGGCTGATTTAAAAATCTGGCCGATAGCAAGGAGAAATCGATGATTGTCTGTCCCAATTGCAATCACCAGAACCCCGACGGGGCCAGCCAGTGTGAGGCTTGCTACACGCCTTTACCTGTTACCGCAAGTTGCTCGAACTGCGGTGCAGCAGTTCAGACAGATGCAGCATTTTGCGGTCAGTGTGGCTTTAACTTGCGTCCGGGTTCCATAGTTCCAGAAGTTGAGGTGACAGTACCGTCCCCCTCGCCTGTAGGCCCCACAGTGGTATCGTCACCGGCGCCGGATTTAGTGCCACCCGAACCCCTGATGGTCATGGAACCTCTAGTTACCCTGAATAAGGGGCTCAACTTGGAAAAAACTCCCGCCAGCATTCCAGCGATTCCCGATCCCCCCCCTTCGCCCTCGGTTCCTGTTACAACTGAATCGGTGGCAATACCAGTAAATATCTCTCCTCCGGTTCCGGGCCCACAGCCCGCAGGTGTAGCTAAAACTCAACTGCAACAGCAGTCGGCGCGCCTGCTACACGTTCAGACAAATACGCCGATGGAATTGCCTCACAGTCTGGCTGTGGTTCACATAGGCAAGCCAAATGACTTAGTGCCGCCGGATATTGATGTTTCGGGATTTGCTAATTCTGAGATAGTTTCTCGGGTACACGCAAATCTCCGGGTGGAGGGAGATGCTTGCTACCTAGAAGATGTAGGCAGTTCCAACGGCACTTACGTCAACAATACTCCGCTACCCAAGGGAAACCGCCACCGGTTGCGACCGGGAGACCGCATCTCTCTGGGCAAAGGAGACCTGGTTACGTTTTTATTTCAAATCTCTTAGAGCGAGTTTGGATTGGGCGATCGAAAGTCTAAAATCTAAAATCGCATCTTGAGGCGCTCTACCAAAACTCAATGCTGCCAATGTGATTAAGCTGACCTTGCTACATCCACTCCAGTCTATACCCGTCCGCAGTTGGATCTTTGAAGACGAGCAGGTCGTCCGGATCGGGCGCTCGACCGAAAACCACGTCGTTCTTTTTAGCGCTGTGGTTTCTCGTCGCCACATCGAATTGCGGCGCAGCGGCATAACTTGGGAACTGATCAATTTAGGTACCAACGGGACTTACCTCGATGGTAAGCCGATCGCTAAGGTTCCCATTGTGGACGGTCTGATCGTTCACTTGGCTCGCTCTGGGCCGAAAATTCAAATCAATGTAGGCCCGAATCAGTCCTCCGTCCAGTTAGGACTTCTTAGCGTCAAGCCCAGGGAGGCTAAGGAAATTCACGCTCCCTCGGCCGGCGTGCACATGAGCACGATTCCTGTTCCCGACCACAAAGAAGTTGGCACTTCCAGGGAAGAGGACGAGTTAACCCAGGCAGATAATAATCGCCATTATTCGGAAGAAGAATATTAAATCGGCTTCTTTGGACGATCGACATTTTTCAAAGGCGGCACTCAGGAGTTTATTTATGAGTACATCACCACAGATTGTTAGGCGCAGTGAACTGCAGGGCCGCCGCACCATCGACCGCAGAACGGCGGAAGAGGTCGGCAGGGTAGATCGGGTTTGGCTCGATGCTCACTCCCAACGGGCGATCGGCTTTACTTGCAAGTCGGGACTTTTGGGCAGCAAAAAAACTTGGTTCGCTTGGGCGCAAGTAGATACGGTGGGGGAAAATGTTTTTGTCACTATTAACCCGGAACTGCCGGAACTTCATCAGCCGGAACAAGCTGTTTGTCCGATCGGGCTTGAGGTACTCACGGACGCTGGGAATAAGGCAGGTGCAGTGGTTGACTACCTATTTGATGTCCGCACTGGTTCAGTCACCCACTACCTATTTAAATCGAGCGGCTGGCGCGGTGTTTTAGACGACATTTACTTGTTACCTGTGGCAGCTATTTCGACCATCGGTAGCAAGCGGGCGATCGTCTCTGAAGCGGCTGTATCGGAGCCAGTGCAGTACGCGGAGGGACTGCACAAAAAAGTCGGTCTGGTAGCAGAGTTTTTACATGAAGATTTCGACAGAACTCTCAAAAATGTGGCCGGCGTGAAGCGGGGCGCTCAAAGTCTGGCGGAAAAATTCCAAGATAAAGCTCTAGAAGTCAGGGATGTAGCTCAAGAAAAAGTTGCAGAGTTGAAGCGGCAAAGGCAAGAATCTGTCCCGCCAGAGCCGAAGCCGGAGCCGCCTGAGTCAGATTTGAGCTGAAGTTTGGCCTTCCCGCTCGCCGGGGGACTAATTGCCGATCGCATTTTCGGGCGGCGCGCGCGAGGAAGGTCGATCGGTATTTTCGCTATCAGAGATTGATGTGTTGTCGCTCAAAATTCCAGTGCTGCTCAAAGCATTGTATTTTAAAGGTATCGCATCAATAAGGAAAATGTTAGCAACTCAAAATGACCTATGCTGTTTGATACAACTCACATCTTGCACCATTCTCCAGAACAGGCAAGATGCCTGTTCCACAAAGAGTGAATTTTCTTGTAGAACAGGCATCTTGCCTGTTCCTAAACAAGTAATTGAGAATGGTGCAACATCTCAGATACAATCAACAAGTATTTTATCTAGAGACCCCAGGATTAATAATTGGTTAACTTCTTTCTTTATAAACAGCAAGCCGTTGAGCAGTGACTGTGGCCCGACCGAGAACTCGAATCAGCGGTGCAACCATCGCGGGTATGAGTTAAATTCTCTGGTTCATCAGCGGGAAAAGGATTATTTAGCCGATCGAATGGAGCGACTCACCCATCGGCAGAATCGCTCCCTCACAGACCAAATTAATCAAGCGGTTTTAACCGCCGTCCATCACTGGGAAGTTCACCCGATTTATCACATCGTGTTTGGTTGTTACCGAGTACCGCAAAAATTTGCCCCTGCGCCAAAAGCTAACCCTCAAAAGTTGCTTCAAATACCTCAAGCAGCCAAAAGTTCGACTTTTAGGGCAGATAGAGGGAATAGTGGCCCACTGATGACGGCTTTAAAAATCAAATTTTTTGCAGTTTTCTCCCAAAAAATCTCTCTAGAAGTATCCCCGTTTCTGTCTGGCGGTGGAGTGTCAAAACATCAGTGATTACCTTAACTCTGTTACATCCTATCCAGTCTGTCCCAGTTCAAAGTTGGTGTTTTGAATCAGAACCCGTGGTTCGGATCGGTCGATCGAACGACAATGATGTAATTATTTACAGCGCTGTAGTTTCGCGCCACCACGTAGAGCTGTGGAATCACGCTAATGGCTGGGAAATTATTAATTTTGGTGCTAACGGCACTTATGTAGATGATAGACCGATCGCTCAGGTGTCAGTTGTGGACGGGATGACAATTCGCTTGGGCAATTCCGGGCCAAAAATCAGGATTCGGGTGGGCGCAACGAATCAACCGGGCAAAATAATCAAGCCACCGCAGCGCGAACTCCGCCAAAAGGACGAAGTTTCAAAAGACAAGTCAACAGCTTGGCCTGGGGGCGTGGGAATAATCGAAGACGATGAACTTGGAGGGATCACTCAAATCGATCTTGACTAACCTGCCGCTGTCTATGCCTGCAAGCGAACTCACACAAAGCTCAGGGTGCGCCATTTGAGTAGCTAACTCATATCTCGACAATTCCGCTGATTTTTGCCCAAATATGCCTATAAATTAATTAACAGCTTCTTAGACTACGAGATTACCCTTCTAGAGATAAGATTTGGGGGATATCGCTCGATATTATCTCAGGTTCGCTGCTTGCCCATCGACGGTAATCCGAGAGCAACTGGTGCATTAACCGCTGTTTGACGCTCAGCAGTACGCTCTTGAGCAAAGCATTCCCCGTTGCTTCTAAAATGGGTTTGGGCGTCAGCCAAAACGGCGGCGGTAATTCTACTTGCACTTCCAAATCCGCTTTTCCCTTCAAGTATGCTACCCCGCTGCTTTGGTGTACACAAAGCTTTCCTTTGAGATTGAGAGCAAAGCGATCGTTTATATAACCCACGCCCCGAATCTCGCAGGCTACGGACTCCAAATTGATTGTGCCGTCCGACTGCGCCCACACCCTCATGTCTACTGTGGGTTGAATGCTCAGCATCATAAATTGTAACGGTCGCATTTTTAGGCGGAAACAGTCATCGCTTAGCTGTTCTGTGCGACTTTGATCGACAAGGGCGTTCACCAGTCGCCTCGGCTGGCGCAGATAATGTTGAATGGGAACCCGTTCCTCTGGTACGGCGATCTCAACGGATTGGGAAGAATTAAAGCGGGTATACATGAGAAAATATCAAAATATAGGATTCCTAAGCATATCTTAATAAACTATCACCTTTTTTAAGGTGACATAAGTTGCCCCCTAAGTCGTGTACCCAGCAATGTCATCCGAGAAATCACTGATAAAAGCTTTCGGGACATCGCTAATTTTTCATCATACTTCCTAGCTGATGAGAGTCAAGCAAACATTTGTAACCTAAAATTGCCTCTAAATGAAAATTTCGTTAGCGAAGCCCTCGAAGAGGATCGCACATCTCGGCCCTGTGGGTACAAATGCAGAAACAGCGGCTCTAGCTTATGTCAATTGGTTGAGCCTGAATACTAACTTGGAATGCACCCTGTGTCCTTATTCCACCATTTCTCAAGCGCTAGAGGCATCTGCCGTAGGGCAGGTTGACTATTCAGTGGTGCCCGTCGAAAATTCGATCGAAGGCAGCGTGACTGTCACCTTAGATACACTGTGGCGACTCGATCAACTCCGCATTCAACACGCCTTAGTTTTGCCAATTTCCCACGCCCTAGTGTCTAATGCCAAAAATTTTAACGAGATTCAAAAAGTTTACTCTCATCCGCAAGCGCTAGCTCAGTGTCAGGTATGGTTGGGGCAGTTTATTCCCTCAGCTCAATTAATTCCCGCCAACTCAACCACGGAAGCATTGCAATATCTGGAAGATACAAATGTAGCAGCGATATCTTCGCCAAGAGCGGCTGAACTTTACAATTTGCCAGTGTTAGCTCACCCCATTAATGATTATCCCGATAATTACACTCGCTTTTGGGTACTCAGCAGGAGTGGCGGAGAAATCGGAAACGTTGAATCAGGGGCTCGCTCATCCATTAAATCCATTACACAATCTGCTCCTGAGTTGATCCTCGATGCTTCACCGTCTAATTGCACCCATACCTCACTAGCTTTTAGCGTACCTGCCAATATGCCGGGAGCACTGGTAAAACCTTTGCAAGTATTTGCCAGTCGCGGTATTAATTTAAGTCGGATTGAATCTAGACCGACTAAAAGATCGCTTGGAGAATATATTTTCTTTATGGACGTTGAAGCTAACGCCTGCCAAGCATTTGTTCTATCGGCACTCGAAGAATTAAAAAATCACACAGAAACTTTAAAAATCTTTGGTTGCTACAATGTACTGTCAGTAGTATAATTTTCTTTTATGTAGTATACTTTTTCAGTCAAGCTTAGGAGGCGGGTGAGATGAATGCTGATGAACTTCTCAAGCGATACGCAGCCGGAGAAAGAAATTTTCATGAAACAAACTTGAAAGAGGCTTCTTTGCGAGAAGCTTTCCTAATTCATATTAATCTAGCCTGTGCGAATCTCAAGGAAATAAATTTTGCCCTGGCCAACTTAAGGGGGGCAAACTTAATAGGTGCCAAGCTCAAGAATGCCTGTCTGGTGATGACCAACCTAAATGGAGCTAACCTGAGCGGAGTCGATCTAACTTTCGCAAGATTAACAGGAGCTGACCTGATTGAAGCAAACTTGGAAAACGCCAACTTGAGCGACACCAAAATGATAGGTGTTAATTTGAGCGGAGCAAACTTGCAAAACGCCAACTTGATGGAAGCGAACCTCCTAGATGCTTGCTTGGACAATACAAACCTCGAAGAAGCCAATCTAAGCGACGCTAAACTGCGGGGTTCGAGTCTGAGAAAAGCCAACTTGAGAAAGGCTTTTTTGTGTGAAAGTAACCTTGAGGGCGCCGATTTGAGAGAAGCTGACTTGAGGGGTGCTAATTTGAGCGGGGCATTTTTATGCGGAGCTAATCTGGAGGGAGCTAAGCTAGATGAGGCAATTTTAAGTGGAGCAATACATTTTTGCGTCAGACAAGTTTGAACTCACGCAATATATAACCGGAGAACCCGACAACTAAGGACTAAAAAATATACTATTGACTTGGCTGAAAGTGAAGTCTATTTGCTGCTGTACCTTAGCAAAATGAAGCTGCATCTTGAGGATCTCTTTCTTGGAATTAGCTTGAGCAATCTTACTTTCCAAAGCCAGCAAGTTGCGGTTGAGATTTTCTACTCGCACAGTTTGGTAGTCTAAGTCAATTTTTAGTTCTGCAGCCTGATCGAATTGAACCTGCTGGCGAACCACGGCGAGGCGGGCGGAATTTTCATCCTGTGTCTGAAGAGCTAGCAAAGCTCGCTGCTGCCACTGGTTGGCTTGAGATTCAGCTTGATTGTACAGCCACTGAATCCGCAGTTGGGCGGAAATCGCAGTGCCAACAGCCTGACGCAGTTCTTTGAGAGGTTCCTGAATTTCTAAGATTAATAGTTCCCAAAGATTCATCAGTTCGCTGGTAAATTCTTCGCGTTCTACAGAGGCTACCAGTGCTTCTAATAACAACAAATTTGGTTGCATTTGCTGCGTAATTGTCTCAAATATTAACTGTGCTTCGGACATTTGCCGATCGTAATTTTTTTCTGAGACTGCACCAGATGAGTGCTTTAATATTTTTTCCGTGCTGTCTACCTCAGATTTTGAATCTACACAGGAAGCTACAAAGGCCTGTAATTTTTCGCGGGCGATCGAATTCAGCCTTTGTCGAAGCAAATCGCAGGCCGCCCGCTGCACAGTCCCTGTTTCGCTTTGACAAATCTTGATGACTATTTTTAAGCCAGCATCGCCGTAATTCAAGGTCTCTCTCAGGGCGGCGATTCGATGTTCATTGACAGAACTAGACAGCCGATGTTTAACTCCTGCTAGTCCGCCGAGCACTACACCGCCCACAGGAGGTGGCAGTTGACCGCCTCTAACTGCATCGTATGGTTTCGGTTGGTCGTGATTGTCTAACACAAGCATTTACTGCTATAAGGAACCTATCCGAACCTGTTTGAAGTTAAGAATTAAACAGATACCTGTTCCAAAAAAGAATGGAACTGTAGGCCATCTCCAAACCCTTAGTTCAATAACTCATTCCCAATCGAAAATCAAAAATAAAAAATCGAAAATCGAATGATTTGTGTGTAATTCTTTCTTCAATGCAGGTCAAACCGATCGTGCTTTTTCCTATGCAAATTGGCTACTTGAGGGTATCTTTAAGTACAGTCCTCGCTGCCAAGTGATTGCGAGTAGAAGTCAAAATTTCGGTTTCGCGTTCCAATCTCGCAGCAGTATCTTGCAATTCTAAAAGAGTTTGCTGTTCTGTCGCTGCGCCGTAAAGGTAGCTGGCTACCCAATAGGACAATTCTGTGGGCAAACTGGGAATGTCTTCCGGCAGGTCGATCGGCTGATCCATCAATTTACTGGAGAGGCGAACTACATCTCTCAGCAGTTGTTCAACATCTTTTCCCAAAGGTCTGAGGTCTTTTTGCGGCGGTTCGTCTTCCATCCATTCTACTAGACCGACTAAATAGGGTTTTTCGCGAACGGCGTCGAGCACTCGGAACCGCTGCTGACCGAGAGTCATAATTTTCATGCGATCGTCGGGGAGGCGCTGACAGTGAATCACTTCGGCGCAACAGCCAACGGCAGAGACTTTGTTTTGGTTGGGGTCCCACATGAGCACACCGAAACGCCGATCGCCTTCCAGAATCGTATTCATCATGATTCGATAGCGAAACTCGAAGATTTGCAGTGGGAGTGGTCTACCTGGAAATAGAACCACTTCCGGCAACGGAAATAAGGGGAGTTCGCGAACTGCTACAGAGGAAGAGGATGCCATTGTCGCTCAAAAGTGACGGTACTTGCGCTTATTTTTCTTACTTTAACTGATTAAAGGCAATTCCGGGCGGGGTGAGGGGCGATCGGGGGGAAATGCGACGCGGGCGATCGCTATCACAGATCAGAGTGATTACGATCACCCTACTACTACGGTCTTAACTATGATAGAGTAGATTTTGTGTCGTTAATACACGATTTTTCCTAAAAAAGCAACTTTCTATCGGCAGATTTTATGCGCGACGTGAGACAACAAACAGGACTGACTCAATAGCAGTTTCCCGCACGTCTCGGTGTGGTGTTCTCTAACCTGAACAATTGGGAGAACGGACTGGCCACGCCTTCCTCGCGGGCGATGCAAAAAATCGAGCCGTAGACCCAGCAGTTAGGAGATTTGGGGCAGAAGTTGTTGGAACGGTTCAGGTTAGTTGTGACGGAACAACTTAATTATTTCTAATAAAAAAAATTAGAACAGAGTGCAAGTTTGATTTTTCTCAATTTACAAATCACCCGAAAAAACACGGGTTCCTAATTAACATGATTAATTCCAACATCCAAAAGGCGATTCTTTTCATCGATGCTAAAATTGCCGATTATCAAACATTGGCAGCAGGAGTAGAAGCAGGAACAGAAGTAATTATTCTTGACGCTACAAAAGATGGCATTAGCCACATTACTGAAGAACTTGCTAATCGTCGCGATATTACGGGAGTGCATATTGTTTCCCACGGTGCGCCCGGTTGCGTGTATTTGGGAAATGCCCAACTCAGCCTAGATACTCTGAGCAAGTATGCCCAACAACTGAAACAGTGGTTTGTAGCCCGTGAAAGTGCACCATCGAGCTTGTTTCTTTATGGCTGTCAAGTCGCCGCAGGAGATGCTGGTACAGAATTTCTAGCCAAATTACGGACTTTGATTGGCGCAAATATTGCGGCCTCAGCTAACTTAACGGGTAATGCTGCATTGGGAGGAAACTGGGAGTTAGAAGTAGCTCTAGGAGAAGGTAAGTTTGCCTCTGCGTTTAATTCAGAAATAATGGCAGCATATCCGGCTGTATTATTAACCTATGCGACTTGGGACGAACTAGAGACCGCCCTAAAAGCACAAAACATCAGCATATCTGAAGTTGCCAAAAAAGCCTTACAAGATATCCTCGCTACTTTAAAGCCATTAACTTTTGAGATTCGAGCGGATTCAATTACAGCCACTTATAACGGTGCTGGCTCTCTAGCAGATATATTGAAATCTGTGGGAGTTCCTACCACTACAGCAAGTCCGATATTAACCGGGTCAATCAACAATCCCAGCTTAATCATAGGCGCTTTAAACACCGACCAGCCAACTTATAAATTTACTGGAACCGTCAGTGAAAAACAAGTAGAATTTGGCGTAACTAAAGACAAGGTAACAGCTAAATATACGGGTGATATTTCTTTAGCTGACCTGCTGAAAACTGTTGGAGTGACCGACACCCAAGGGAGTGCGATATTAACAGGCTCTATAACCGCTCCCAGCTTGACAGTGGACACCAGCAAGCCCACTACCGCTTATAGCTTCTCTGGAGCAATCAGCGGCAAAACCGTAACATTTGATTATCAAAAGGGTCAAGCTTTAAAAGTCACTTATACAGGGGACGTATCTCTAGCTGACCTGTTGAAAACTGTTGGCGTGACCGACACCCAAGAAAGTGCGATATTAACAGGCTCTATAACCGCTCCCAGCTTGACAGTGGACACCAGCAAGCCCACTACCGCTTATAGCTT